>PLUJ01000319.1 GCA_003165455.1 Acidobacteriaceae bacterium
CTTTGTTTCCGGATCTGCGCAACCAGGAGAAATATCAATTTCGCTACGACGTGACCCACGTGGTGGGTACGCATTCGCTGAAAGTGGGAGTCGATTTTATTCACGAACCGGTGCTTAGCGGGGCATTTGCGTCGACGGCGGAGACTCTGGCGAAGTACGTGAACGATCCAACTTATTATGTGCAGAATCCTGGGGTGTTCGGAACCTTCGCGCCGCAGTGCGCGGGCATTACCGCTTCGGATGGATCCACCTGCACGTACACTCCGGCGGGCAACGGCGCGTTTTCGCAAAACGTTCAACGGCTCGCGCTGTACGCGGAAGATTCCTGGCAAGTGACGCATCAACTGACATTCAACTACGGCTTGCGTTATCAGACGACTTGGGGATTGTTCGATGGCTCGGGGCGCAGCGAAGCGGACAACCCGGCCTATGTGACGCTGCAGGCGTTGCAGATTCNNCTGGCGCAGAACGGATGGGCCACCGCATTTCAGGGCGTCAACAATGCGAACTACACGACGGGAACCTGCAGGCTAACTGGCGGCGAGGGAACTTATGCGCTGGTGGGTGCAGGCTGCCTGACGGGCGGCAGCGGAGCCACAGGCAATCTGGTCGGATCGCCTTACAGAACTCCCTATGCCATCCATACCACCGGCGGGGTGCAACACGCATTCAACGACCATTGGCTGGCGAGTGCCGACTACGTGCACGAGCAGGGCAACCATGGGTACCGAGGATTTCCGTATAGCGGAGGGACCAACTTACTAAGTCCGCTCATCCCTACGAACGATCCGACTTATGCGACAGATCAAGCAAGTGTAGTGCCGAATGTGAATGTTTTCGAATCGGATAATCGATCCAGCTACAACGGTCTTATGCTGCACCTGCAAGGCAACATGCACCGCTTTAGCCTGGTGGCTAATTACCAACTCTCGAAGGCGCAGACATGGGGCTGCCTGCTGGGAGAATTGTTTGACTATGTGGATGGCGTTTGCCCGAACCAACCCGGCACGCCGCATGCGGGATTCTTAAACGCGTTCGGGCCGGGAGATTACGGTCCGTCTGGCGAGGACGTTCGCCACCGATTCGTGCTGGCGGGTATTTTTCATATTCCTGGCGGTTTTGAATTAAGCACGATTAATCAGGTGGAGAGCGCGCGGCCGATTACCATCACCAATGCGGACAACACCGACCGCATCTACGTGAACGGAGCGTACACGAATCTGGACGAATTCCGCGGCACGCCCTATATCCAATCTGACTTGCGGATTACGCGGCCTTTCAACATCAAGGAACGTTGGCAGATCAACCCGTTTATCGAGTTCTTCAATCTGTTCAATCGCAATAATCCCGGCGCGAATTATGCGGTGAATGTGGTTCAGTTACCGGTTCCGGGGGCGCAGATGACGCCCAACGCTCAAGGCATCACCAATATCACGAGCGTCTGCACCAATGCAGCTTGCACGCAAACGGCGCCCGTCACAAGCCTCAAGCAGCTGGAGATACCGGAGGGGGCGCTGGGAGATTTCTTTGGGCCGGGAACGACGGTGGGAATTCCGTTCGCGGCGCAGATTGGAGTCAGGGTAATTTTCTAGCAGGCGAATTCGAAATCGCTACTTCAGCAGACACTCCGTCGCAGCGTGTATTTTCACTAACACTTCGGAGTAGCACATTCCCAGCATCACGACCGTACCCAGGGCAGCAAAGGCAGTATATTTTCCTGAGAACTGGGCTTCGCAACGACCGGCCTTCCAGTGGATCAAGCGCTGCACGCGCACGCTCAGAAGTTCCGCCGGAGTGTGAACCAAGGCCGTGGTAAGATCCGCCGGCGATGGAACCAGGATGAGTCCGGAAAGTTTGATAACGGCTGCGGCGAGATCCAAAGCCTGGGAAGCGCTGGAAACAGCGGCGTCGTCCGTAGCCATTTCAGTGGCTTCGTGCCATGCGCTCTCCAGTTGCGCCATGCCCGGAAAGGGAGCAAATTTCAAAATTAGTTTTCTCAGATTGTCCCGTCGCCGCACGTGTATGAGTTCGTGCNNCTCGTGCTGCAGAGCGGCGTGCAGTTCGCGCGGGGTGAGCATGCGCTCCGCGAGACCGGACAACCAAATGCGCGGCCGGATAATTCCTGCCACTGTGAGGGGGGGAGCGACCATTGAGGTTCGCAGCACGGGAACAATCTGCCCGGTGTTCAATGCATGACGACCGAGCACGCTGGCATGGTTGGACCAGCGGGTGACTGTTCTGGAAGTCTTCACAAGCGCCATGGTGGAACTCCAGATAGCCGCTAACAATACCGCGACACCGCAGGCGCCCAAAACACCGACAATTCCAATCGACTCTTTCACCGATCGAGGTTCAAATCGCAAGAAAGATGGAACGGCAAAAACGACAGTCACTCCGACACTAGACACGATCGGAAGCATGCGGAGGAAGAAAAGCGAATCGGCGTACCGCGAGGCGGGAAAACGGCAGAGGTAGCGAGCAAGGCTCCGCCATGTAATGCAGACTGCGAACGATAAAGCGCTATAAAGGATAAAGAAAACGGAGAAAGAGATAGCGATGCCGCGCAGCGCGAACATCATTCCGTCTCCCGATTATCGTCTACCCGGCGATTCATATCACGGTTGGCCGCGCCGCGGGCAAGTTCGCGGCGTTTGCGTTCCACAAGGAGGCGCAGATCGTCCAGCAACTGGGCGTCGCGCTCGCCCAGGATTTCAACCAGAAACGAAAGCGGCAAAGAAGAGGATGGAGTGCAATCGAGCAATTGACGAAATGCGTGTCCGGCCGCTTCTCGATCCAACTCTTCCCGGCTAAAGCGTGGTGAGTAGCGGAATGCCCTTCCTTCCTCGGATCGCGTGAGAATATTTTTCTTATAAAGCCGATCGAGCGTGGTCATCACGGTTGTGTAGGCGAGATCGCGGCAACTATCCTCGACCAACTCGCGAACCGTAGCGGTTCCTCGCGCCCACAACACATCAAGCGCGCGCTGTTCGAGCGGGCCGAGATTTTTCACGATACTTCGAAATGGATGAAAAATGCGCTTCATAGGCTTGCGATGCCGCTGAACCCGCAATTCTAACCCTGCCGGTGAAATTCGCGCTAGTAGAGATTACAAATAAGGATTGACGGGCAAAGTCGAGAATGAAGGAATGTTGCGAGGGGAACTCTGGGGTGGGAAACGGGAATCGAACCCGCAACCGTCGGAGCCACAGTCCGGTGCTCTACCAGTTGAGCTATTCCCACCGCCAAGGTGATTATAGCAACAGCGTTGGTGGATGTCAGAAGAGTGCCGCAACGGCACGGGAAGATATTGAAGTCTGGGTTGAGCGATAGGTAGACCGTCTATCCTCAGGCCATCTGTCCGCAGGCAATATCCATAGACAGGTTTATCCGCGGCCCACGCCGACGTACTCAAACCCCATGGCTCGCAGGCGAGTGGCATCGAGCAAGTTTTTAGTATCGACAATGATGGGCTTCTTGAGCAGATGCTTAATGCGTTCGAAATCCAAGGCGCGGAATTCAGGCCAGCCGGTTCCCACCACGAGTGCGTCCATACCCTCCGCGGCAGCGTAAGCGCTTTCGCAGTAGCGCACCGATCCATTCAGCCGCGTCTTCGCATCACCATTGGCTACTGGGTCGAAGGCTCGCACGCGCGCGCCTTTTGCGACCAGACTTTCCGCCAATCGAATCGCCGAGGATCCCGCGACCGAATTGGTATGAGGTTTGAAGGCGAGACCAAGGATTCCTACATCTTTGTTTTCGACGGAATTCAACGCCATGGCGATCTTGTCGACCAGACGATCGGCAAGCGCGTGATTCACCTCACGCGCCGCACCCAGCACCTTGAGCGGAACGCCGTTCGCTTGCGCAAGGTACGCCAGCGAATCCATGTCGGATTCGGCAAACACTCCACCCATACCCGCGCCAGGCTGCAGGCAGCGTGGAGCAATCTTCTTGTCGAGGCCTAATGCGAGCGCAAGACTGACGGCATCCGCACCCACGCGTTCACAGAGCGTGGCAACTTCATTGATGAAAGAAATTTTGGTGGCCACGAATGCTGTAGCCGCTTCGCGCACCAATTCGGCCGTCGCCTGATTGGTGACGATTACCGGCACGCCGCGCATCACCAGCGGATGAAAAATTTGTTTCAGGATGTGTACCGCTTCATTGGAAGTTGAGCCGAGGATCAGACGATCGGGCCAGTTGAAGTCTTCCACCGCACAACCGTCGGTAAAAAACATGGGCTGCGAGACAATGGTAGCCTTCAGTCCGGCATCCTTGAGGCTTTTCTCCAGGGCTGCGGCAGTACCCACGGCGACTGGAGTAACGATGGCAAAAATGGGAGGCTTGGTTGCCAGCCGAGCGATGCGGATGGCTAAGTCGGAGAGATTCTCCGTTCCATCCTCCGCTAGAAAAATAACCTGAGTTTTGCGAGCAAAAGATTCTATGTCAGTGGAATAGGCCAATCGTCCTGCACGGACATTCCGCTTGATGATCTCTTTCAGGTTCTTTTCATGGAAAGGAATATTACCCTGCGCCATCTCAACCATACGAGTGCGGTCAGGATGACAGCAGGAAACGGGAGTTCCAAAATCCGCCAGACAGGCTGAAATAACCGTTCCCAAGAAGCCAGAACCGTAGACTCCAATCTGCATTCTTTTCCCCCGGCATCTCTGAGTCCGCGCCTGAAGCGGCTGCCGGCGCGGATATCGCACTTGCCTATCTTTGGTTTACAGTCCGCTCTACGCAGGCGCAATGCACGGGAGGGAAATGTACCAGGGGCCATGCGGCGCGACACGGAGTAACGTAACGGGCAGGTAACCAGTGTTTGGGTTACTCGGAGGCCGAAGTGGTCAGACGCGAAAAACCGATTCCTCGCAAAGGAAATGCAATCGCGACGTCTACTGGTCGGAGCTTTTCTTATACTGCGGAACTCTGCGTTTTATAAACCCACGGCTGCTTCGGTCACGCTTGGCTTCCACAACACCAACTTATCGATGCTGGTCAATTTCAAGACGTGTTCGATGTGTTTATGGCGCCTGCTAAACGGAGTTCTCCGCCGGCCTCTTTTACCTGTCCCGCGGACGTCACAATAATGCCGACTCCGGTGCTGTCGATGTGGGTCACGCCGCTCAGGTCAAAGATGATCTTCTTCTGCTGCTTCTCGCGGACCAGGCTGTCGGTAGCCCATTCCAGCTGCTTGCACTCCCGCCCAATGGTGATTCTGCCGGTGATTTCCAGCACAACAATATCGGGCGGCAACTGCTTGGTCTGAATCTCGAGCATAGGTCCAGGTCCTTTCTGATCTTTTCTTCTTCAACCCTGAAACGCTTATCGGAAACCGCTGAACATGACCACATCACTATCGTTGTAGCGGGCGCGCGTGATGGCGAATTTCTTGCCGTCCCGTGACCACGCATAGGCTCGTATAAGCGCCGGCTCGGAATCGAAGTGAGTCAGTTGTACTGGCGCGCCCCCGGACAGCGGCTGCATGTAGACATTCTGCGTATTGCCCGTCGTATTGTGCACGTAAGTCAGCGCTTGCCCATCGGGCGTCCATCCGAGTTCCCACGCATTATAGGTTGAAGGCAAGTCCATCTCCTTCAGCGGCGCACCCCTCCAGCTTCTGCACCACGAACTTCGACTTTGCGCTGGCTCCCTGTCCATCGATCCTTAGATAGGCGACTGAAGCGCCGTCGGGAGAAACCGCTGGATACGAGATACGCCCGTGGGACAGTTCCAGCGGCGTGCCTCCGTCAACGGAAACTTTATAAAGATGTTGCGAAGCGTCTGCTTCCAGGTAGACCACCCATTTGCCGTCCGGTGTGCAGGAAGGTCCCCCCTCAAGATTGCCGAACCCGAGCTGCCTTAACTCGCCATTCGNNCACTTGCCGTCCGGCGTGCAGGAAGATCCCCATTCGATTTTCCCAAATGAGAGCTGCTTCAACTCGCCGCTCGCGACATTCAGCCGCCAGATCTGCTGCTTGTTGTCTTCGGTCACCAAGGGCATCACGACCATGTCGCCAGGACCACAGGCGTAGGCGCCGGCAACCAAGGGATCGCTCTCCAGCAGGTGCGCCCGGTTCGATCCGTCGGCGTTGGTAATATAGGCGCGGTTCGTCGAATCAAGCTGAATAAGTTTGCCCGCTGCTGTCCATGAGAGTGCGTAGCCAGTCGCTTGTTCGCTTGAAATTGGGGTCAGCTTCCAATCAACTTTGTCACTCAGCACGGCCGGAGAGTCGCCCACGTAAATCGTTGCCTGCAGGCGCTCCTGCGTGGTGACAAACGATTTGCCGTCAGCGGTAACACTTAGCGAGGAATATCGATTCAAGTCGTTACTGATTTTAAATGGCTCTCCCGAGGGATAAGGCTGAAACCATAACTGCGGTCGCAAACCGGTGGCTTTCTCGGCCCCTACGAAGAACAGCCCGGAAGCGTCGGGCAGCCATGCCACGTCATAAACCAACATGGGCAGGGGAGAGCTTTTGATGATCTTGCCGTCTGTGGTGAGAACCATTATCGACGCCAGGATGTCTTTCTTTCCCAACTCCACCGTACCCACTGCAATGAGGTCGCCAGAAGTCGACCAGGAAGGATAGGTGTTGAGTCCCGCGCCGCCGGAATCGCGCCGAAGGATCACGGTCGCGCCGCTGCCATCCATGTTCGCCAGCAGCAGTTGATCTTCTCCTTTGTCTTGAATCGTGCGTTCGAACGCCATGCGCTTTCCGTCGGGCGAGAATGCCACCGCGCTGGCTACGTCACTTACGATTTGCCGGGATGCTCCACCCAGAGCCGGCACGCTATAAAGATTCTGGTTGTTTCCGTTGGCCGGGTCGGCGTGCGTGTAGTAGAGATAGTTGCCGTCCCGTGTAAACGTGACTCCCGAGCCAAAGAACCCGGTCTGCGGCGGCACCACCGTGACCTCGCTCCCCGTGATCACCTGTTTGACCCGCAGGCTGCGTTCGCCTTCCCGTCTGCCATACGCCACCAATCGGCCGTCGGGCGAGATGGTGGCGAAGGATATAACCTGTCCATGCTCGGTCAGCGGCCGGATGCTGATGTTGTGGGTGTCGATTGCCGGCGCGTTTCTGTGCAGAAGCTTGTAAGCGCCAAACGCCGCGGCGATAACCACGAGCACCGCAACTATTGCGGCCCCGATCAGCTTGCCCTTGTGGCGCTGCGCTTCGGCAATCAGCACCGAACTCGACGATGCCGAGGCGGAAGATGAAGCCGCCGCCGCTGAGCCAGAGGCAGCTCGCGGCTCAGCCGGACCGGAAGGAGTCGCAGAGGAAGACTCGGCGCTCACCCTGCCGGATTCTGTCTCGCGCTTCAGCCGCTTCAGATCGGCTCGCAGCTCGGAGGCGTGCTGATAACGCAGGTCGCGATCCTTCTCCAGAGCTTTATTGATGATGCGTTCGAGTTCAACGGGAACTTCCGGATTCAAGCGCACCGCGGCGGTCGGCGGCTTGTGCAGGATCGAGTCAAAAATGTCGCCCGAACCTTCTCCGCGGAACGGCACCGCGCCCGTTACCATCTCATAGAGAACCGCGCCGAACGAGAAGAGATCGGTGCGCGCGTCCAACTCCTTGCCGCGCACCTGCTCCGGCGACATGTAAGCCACCGTGCCCAGCGTGGCTCCCGGACTGGTCAGGTGCTCTTCGCTCGGCAGCGTTTCCTGAATGGTCGCGGTCGCGCCGTCTGAAACCCGGTTGCTGCGCAGCGTCACCTTGGCCAAACCGAAGTCGAGAATTTTGGCGTGGCCGCGTTTGGTCACAAANNTGATGTCGCGGTGGACGATGCCGCCTTCGTGCGCCGCATCGAGCGCGTCGGCAATTTCGATGACGAGCGCCAGCACAGTCTCGATTTCCATCGGCCGTCCGGCGATTTGATGCTTGAGCGTAACGCCATCCAGAAACTCCATCGCAATGAACGTCTGGCCATGCTGGTCGTCTATTTCGTGGACGGTACAAATGTTGGGGTGGTTCAGGGCCGAGGCAGCCTTGGCTTCGCGCTCGAATCGGCTTAACGCTTGCGGGTCTTTGGCGACTTCATCGGGGAGGAATTTTAGCGCAACGAAGCGGCCGAGCTTAATGTCTTCAGCCTTGTAGACGACACCCATGCCTCCACCGCCGAGTTTGTCGACGATGCGGTAGTGCGAGANNCGAGATGGTCTGGCCGATCACTCGGAACGTTCATCCTCGGCGGGATCATCTTAGGAGGCAGGCAGGGGCAAGTCAATGGTTGGGACTGGATACTTTCTTACGGGGAGACCAGACTGTCGCCGAGCAATATCGGAGCTAGATCGATCCAGCAATTTTGCGAATCTTCGCGGACGAAAGTAAGGCGATCAAGCAAGATGCGTCGGCTGCCGGAATATTTCTGCCAGCGGTCTCGAGCAGTTTGTAAGGCTCGTTCCGCCGCCGGTTCGGAATGCAATTTCGCAATCGTCAAATGCGGCGTATAGGGCCATTCCTCGACGAAGCTCAAGACCTGGGTGTTCAATTGATCGTGCAGTTCGCGCAATCGCGAAGCGGCGTGCGTGACTCGAATGTAAACCGTGGGAGTAGTGGGAGTGAAGGTATCGATATCCCCAAGGTTCACTTCGAAGGGCACAACCTGGCCGCAAATGTTGGACAGCATATCTAGCGCGGCGCTTTCTGTTCCTTGCAGCGGGCGGGGCGGAAGCAGCGTGATGTGAGCCGCAAATTGAGGCAGGTCGGGATGCAGTTCCCGGCGGAGAGTTTCGACGAACTCCCCTATTGAGTTTTTTACGTACGCAACTAACGCATACCGGAAGCTGGGCATATCCAGAAGAAAATTATAACGCGCTTCCGTCTTTTAGAATCGGGAGGTACCGGATTTGTATCTTTAAGTTTTTAGGAGAGTCGAGCCGCAGCCCGAACGCAGCCAAGCATAAGCCGAGAGTTTCGGGTATCCACTTGCGATCGCTTGAACGTACCTTGAATACAACGAATGAATGTCAGGAGTAGACAATGCCGATAGAAAAAGCCGTATCGTCCGATGCCAAGTCCGATGCCAAAGCTACTAAGATTGCCATTGTCACCGGCGGAAGCCGTGGGCTTGGCCGCAACACAGTGCTTAGCCTCGCCAAGCACGGCGTCAATTCAATCCTCACCTACAATTCGAATCGAGCAGAGGCCGACAAGGTGGTCTCCGCGGTCAGCAAAACCGGAGCCAAGGCGATTGCGTTACAGCTCGATACCGGCAGCGTGGGTACATTCGACGCTTTTGTGCAAAGCGTTCGTTCGGCGCTGAATACGCTTGGGGCGAAACGGTTCGATTATCTGGTTAACAATGCCGGTAATTCGCACAACAAGCCGTTCGACCAGACGACCGAAGAGGAATTGGATGGTCTTTATAATGTCCACTTCAAGGGTGTCTTTTTTCTGACGCAGAAACTTCTTCCGCTGATTAACGACGGCGGCCGGATTGTGAACATCTCTTCCGGATTAACTCGTTTCTCATATCCCGGTAGAGCCTCTTACGCGTCCATGAAGGGCGCTATCGAGGTTCTGAGTCGCTATCTGGCGAAGGAATTGGGCGCGCGCGGAATCGCCGTCAATACGGTGGCTCCCGGCGCGATTGCGACCGATTTCAGTGGTGGCATGGTCCGAGACAATCCGGAGGTCAACAAACACATCGCTGAGATCACGGCGCTCGGGCGTGCTGGGGTTCCCGATGACATCGGCCCAATGATCGCTTCGCTGCTTTCTGAGGAGAATCGCTGGGTCAACGGCCAGCGAATTGAGGTCTCGGGTGGCATGCAGCTCTAGTCTGCGTATTGTATTTTTGCTCTGACGGGCGAGTTGTGCTGAGAAATCGTGCCCGAGTGGCACGAAAGTTGGAAAGTACTTTAGAATCAATTCTGCTGTTTATGTCGGGGCGTAGCGCAGC
>PLUJ01000061.1 GCA_003165455.1 Acidobacteriaceae bacterium
CAATGCGGTGTGCCATCGCAACTTGAATCTGGGCGACTCGCAATGCGTTTTTATCTCCACGCGTTTGATGGACGATAAATTTTCCGTGGCGTTTGAGTTCTACATCAACGTCGGTCACGCGCTGGTGGAAGCGGCGGGCGTCTCCGAGGAATTTAGCGAGTTGGCGTGGAAGCAGGTGGACGCGGGAACGCGCGGCGAGACTTCGCTGGACGCATTTGAAGCGCGGAAACTGGCTGTGGCCGGTGGCCTGGATACGGAACGATTTAAGAACGAATATTTCGAGGCGACGTTTGCCGACACGATTTCGATTTATTTGTTGTCGTTGTATTTAGACGTGGATTACCACGATCTGCGGGAGCGGGACTATCCATTGCTCGCGCCTTCGGCGCTGGCGGATCGATTGCGGAAAGTGGCGGAACTGTTTCCGGCGAACGCAGGGTTTGAGTTTGCCGTGCTGTATAAGCGGCGTCCGTAGCCTCTTATCAGCAAGCGGGTTAGCCAAGCCGGTCAGAAAGCGGGCGGGAGCGCCCGCTCCACACTCTCCTGGTCTCTCACCAATCTATTATTTATTTCCGATTACGAAGTTCACGCTGCTGGGCTCATTGGCTCGCACTGTCACGGAGTGCTCCCAGGTTTTTGGCTCGGTAAAGATTGGGCGCTGAATCGAGCGTTCGGTGAGAACGTCATAAGCCTGTTCCTTACCTGCCAGTCCCCAACCTTCATGCCATGCAACCACTTGATACGTGCCGGGCGGGACATTAGTGAGTTGAAAGCGTCCACTCTCGTCCGTAACGGCGTAGTACGGATGCGGCACCACCATCATTTCCGCATTCATCCAGACATGGCCGCCGTTGCAACGCAGGTTAACCAAGCCAGGAGTGGTCATGGCGCGCGAGTTGATCTGATTGGTGAATGGGAAGGGCAGATTGAAGCTGGCCGCGCCATCCATATGGATCGTGTGCAACGTGGCGTCGGAGCTCTGCATTTGCAAATCCGCGTTTTGAGGGACCAGAAGAATGTGCGGAATGTAGCGGCAGTGGCGCTGGTCCAGGTGGCGACGCTGTTCGGGAAGATCCATCGCCTTCCCGGCGGAGATGTTCTTGAGATACACGATGGTGTTGGCAACGCCGCCTTCCGGGCCGACAATCAGGCGCTCGAGGCTGACGTTCTTTTTGCCGTCCGGATCGCAGATCTGGGGATCTTTGGTGACGGTGAATTCAAGTTCGTGCGGCGCGGGACCGGCCCATTTTACGGTGCCTGAGATGGTGCCGCCATCGTTGACAGAGATTACTTTATAGTCTCCGCTTTGAGCGGAGACGAACGTTGCAAGTCCAACAATGAACACAAGAGAGAGCCATCGAGCAATCGAATTCCGCATTTAAAACCCCTGACAGCCCACCGCCCGTTGCTCGCGCTTGCGAAGTCGCGGGCAACGCGGGCTTAAAGTTTGGATGAATCGCCTTATCCCCACGCAACGGCTTCGGCCAAATTCCGGGTATGCTGCACAGGGTCCCGATTAAACGGGGCAGCACCCGTGTTGCGGTCTTTCGATTCCAACGGGAGGGACCGTCGAGACGGCTCATGTGATTGGAATCACAAATTCAGGGTGCTCTAATTTGCTGCGGTCGTCGAGATTACTAAAGAGTTGGGACTGTCAGGCACGACATAGTGAAACCACTTGCCGTTCGAATGCGCATACAAGATGGCTTACAATCTTGCTGCCATGACGGTGACAGGTCGATCCTTCGCGAAAATTAATCTCGGCTTGCGCATTGGGGCGGTGCGCGCGGATGGGTTTCATGAATTGCTGACCGTGTATCAAACGATAGGGTTGCATGACTTGATCCGGGTGAGCGTGGCACGCGGCAGTGGAATTGAGATTCGCTGCGTCGATGCACGCGTACCGAAGGACGAATCGAACACCTGCTGGCGGATCGTCGAAAAGGCCATGATGGCGCTGCATGCAAAAGGGCGCGTCGTCATCGATATCGAGAAACGGTTGCCGGTGCAGGGTGGAATGGGTGGAGCTTCGGCAAATGCCGTGACCGCAATGCTGGCGCTGGAACGGGCCGTGAAAAAAACTCTGCCAGCCGCGGAGAGATTGAGGATCGCTGAGGAAGTGGGATCGGACGTCCCGTTGTTTCTGATTGGCGGGACGATCTTGGGGCTGGGGCATGGGGAACGAGTGTATCCGTTGGAAGATTTTCCGGCCACGGCGTGCGTAGTGGTGACGCCGGAAGTGGGGGTGTCGACGCCGAAGGCGTTTGCGGAGTGGGATCGGCGTACAGGCGCCACGCAGGATTTGACGGGCGGGAGCGCCCGTCACCACACAACCCCTCCTCCTGCTCAAACAGGCGAGCATAAATTGACGAGGCTGAAAGCGTCCGATAGAATGAGGGAGCTTGGCCGTGAGATGTCGGCGTGGCTGAGCGAGAGTACCTCCGGTGCTCCTTTTAGAAGGGGCCGGGCCGAGAATCCACTTCTCGCGCTTGTCCGGGCCG
>PLUJ01000270.1 GCA_003165455.1 Acidobacteriaceae bacterium
TCGGCGCGCTCGATGCGCTCACTCGCGACCAACTGCAGCGCGAGTTTCTTTCGCTACAGCAGAGGCTGGGCAAAACCGTGGTCTTCGACACGCACGACCTGCGCGAAGCGTTGCGGCTCGGTTCACGCATCGCTCTCATGGACGCCGGACGGCTGGTCACAGTTCTTCCCCCCGGAGATTTCTTGCGATCGAGTGACCCGTTGGCCGCTGCCTATGTACAAGCTTTCGGGGACGGACTGGACTCGGCAGCAAATCGAGGTGCGTCATGAACCTCTTTCACTTCCTGTTGCAAAACCACGAACAGGTCCTGGAACTAACGCTGGAGCATCTCTGGCTGGTAGGAATCTCCACGCTGCTCGCGGTACTGATAGGCATCCCGCTGGGCATACTGAGTGCGCACTGGCCAGTTTTGAATAAGCCGGTGCTGGGAACTGCGAACATCATTCAAACGATTCCGAGTCTCGCGCTCTTTGGCTTTCTGCTGCCTGTGCCCTGGCTCGGTGATCGTGCCGATCGCCTGGCGATTCTGGCGCTGACTCTCTACGCGCTGCTGCCCGTGATTCGCAACACCTACACCGGAATCCGTGGTGTCGATCCTGCGGTGGTCGAAGCCGGTCGTGGCATGGGACTCACCGGCCGTCAGCTCTTGGTTCAGGTCGAATTGCCGCTGGCATTGAGCGTGATCCTCTCCGGCGTACGCGTGGCGGTCGTGGTCTCGGTGGGACTGGCCACCATCGCTGCTGCGATTGGCGCCGGAGGCCTGGGTGAGTTCATTTTTCGCGGCCTCGCCATGGTGAACAACGAACTAATCCTCGCCGGAGCCATTCCCGCCGCCCTGCTCGCCTTGTCCGCAGATTTTGGCTTGGGCTGGCTGGAAAAGCGATTGCGCCCTAGATGACCAGGGCGGCATGCGCCGGAACGATGAGTAGAACCATGATGAGTGGAACCATGACAGCCGCGCCTTCGGAGTTATCGAAATCCACACGGAATGGCATCGTCCTGGTGGTTCTGCTCTCTCTGCTGCTTGTATCGTGTGCTCCGGCTCATACGAATCGCATCGTCATCGGCTCGAAGAATTTCACAGAGTCCCTGATGCTGGGCGAGCTTTTGGCCCAACTCATCGAGTCCCGCACTCACTTAAAAGTTGAACGCCGCTTCTATCTTGCCGGGACCTACATCTGCCAGCAAGCGATGCTCGCTGGACGAATCGATCTGTACCCCGAATACACCGGCACCGCGCTCACGGCGATTCTCAAGCAAAAAGTCTCCGGCGATAAAACTCGCGTTTACCAGCAAGTGAAGAGCGAATATGAAAATCGATTTCATTTCACCCTCAGCCCTCCGTTCGGTTTTAACGACACGTTTGCGATGGAGATTCGCGGAGAAGATGCGCGCAGATTGAATCTCAAAACCTTGTCCCAATCCGGCCAATACACGCCGCACTGGCGCGCAGGATTTGGCTACGAATTCATGGAACGACCGGACGGATACCCCGGTCTGGCCGCTGCATACGGACTTCACTTCGCCGGCCCACCCCGCGTCATGGATCTCGGTCTCCTGGCCCCCGCATTAAAAAATCATCAAATCGATATGGCTGCCGGTAATGCCACCGACGGGTTGATTCCTGCGTTCGATTTTGCTGTTCTGGAAGACGATCGTCATTACTTTCCGCCCTACGAAGCCGTGGCGGTGGTTCGCCAGGAGAGCCTGCAACAGCATCCCGAAATAGCCGGAGCCATTGCCGCTTTGAGCGATAAAATTTCCGATCAGGAAATGCAGAAATTGAATTACGCCCTGGATGGCCTGCACCGCGATGCCACCGATGTGGCGCACGAATTTCTGAAGAACAAAGGGCTAATCCAGTGAGTTCAGTCCAAATTTCCTGGTTAAATCAATATCTCTCCGCGGGTCACGAGGACTGCATTTCCCTTTAAGATCACCCGCTCGCCTTGAACCTGGCACCACATTTCGCCGCCGCGTTTTGAGACTTGCCGCGCATGCATATTGGTTTTGCCCAGCCTTCCAGACCAATACGGCGCCAGCGAGCAATGCGTCGATCCTGTGACCGGATCCTCCGGAATGCCATAACTCGGAACGAAATAGCGTGAAACGAAATCGCAATCGTTTCCTGGAGCCGTAACCGCCACCCCCGCGGGATGAAGGCTCTCGATCCGCGCGAAATCCGGATGAATGCTTCGTATTTTTTCCTCGCTGTCAAAAACTGCAAAATAATTATCTTGAATCTGCACTACAGCGGTCGGTCGTAATCCCAGTCCCTCAAGAAGGGCGTCCGGCGGTTGCAGGCAGTCCCAGGGCGGTAAAGCCGGAAAGTCCATCGCCAGTAAACTCCCGTCCCGCGCTACCGTCAAAGGTCCGCTCTTAGTGTGGAAACGCACCGAATCCCGCGCAGGGCTAAGGTACTTCAACAGCACGAATCCGGAGGCCAGCGTCGCGTGGCCGCACAGTCGTACCTCGCTGCGGGGCGTAAACCAGCGAAGTTCGTAGTCGTCGCCCTTGGGTACGAAAAAAGCCGTCTCAGAAAGATTGTTTTCGGCAGCTACCGAACTCAGAATCTCGTCATCTAACCAATTCTTGAGCGGGCAGACCGCAGCAGGGTTGCCGCTAAAAGGGGTGGCTGTGAAGGCGTCAACAACGAAAACGGGAAGTGACATTCCCCTATGGTATCCGAAGGCCCCAGCGCATAGAATCGTCAAACTGCACGTGCTTTTGCTTCTCAGGGTTGTATTTTTTCGTCACTAATATTGGAGATCTCTATGCCCACTGCACTCATTAATTCCTCTGTCCATCAAGCGTTGATCGAGCAACTGGCGAACGCCCGTCAACAAACCGACGATCTTTTCGCCATCGTTCATCCGGATGCGCTCTATGATCGGCCGATCGCAGAGCGCCATCGCATTGTTTTCTACATTGGACACTTGGAAGCTTTCGATTGGAACCTCTTGCATGATCCAATTCTTGGATTGAAGGCTTTTCATCCGGAGTTTGATCGTCTCTTCGCATTCGGCATCGACCCCGTTGGCGGTGGATTACCCACCGATCAACCTTCGGAGTGGCCTTCGATTGCGGCAGTGAATGAGTATGTTCAGAAAATCCGTTCCGCCATCGATGTGAAGTTACACGCTGCACTCGATTCTGCCGGCTCCGCCATCGAGAATCAGACGGGTGGCTCCTCGCTTAACACTTTTCTCAATGTTGCTGTCGAGCACCGGTTGATGCACGCCGAGACGCTTGCTTATATGCTTCATCAATTGCCGCTGAATCGTAAGATCCATCAGGGAGAACCCCTCGATCTCGACAATCCTCCGGTCGATCATCGCAGTATCGAAATCCCCGCAGGATCCGTCACGCTCGGTCTGCAGCGCGAAAGCGGTGTGTTCGGCTGGGATAATGAATTCGAATCCCACACGGCTGAAGTTCCGGCGTTTTCCATCGACAAGTACAAAGTTACGAATCGGCAATACCTGGAATTTATCGAGGCAAGCGGTTATCACGCTCCCGAATACTGGAGTGCTGAAGATTGGCAGTGGATTTCAGAAAACAGGATCTCTTGCCCCGCTTTCTGGAAGCGCGATTCGAATCGCAATTGGCTTTACCGCACAATGTTTGAGGATGTTCCGCTGCCCCTGGACTGGCCCGTCTATGTATGTCAGGCGGAAGCTAAGGCGTATGCGAATTGGGCAGGGAATTCTTTACCCACAGAGGCTGAGTGGCAGCGGGCCGCTTTCTGCGTGCCGAGCGGCGATCAGCGGCTGTATCCGTGGGGCCCGAAAAATCCGTCTCCGGAGTTCGGTAATTTTGATTTCGAGCGCTGGAGTCCCGCTCCCGTGAATGCTTTCGCATCCAGCAAGAGCGCTTATGGAGTCCAGGGAATGGTTGGCAACGGTTGGGAGTGGACCTCCTCTGAATTCGCTCCATTTCCCGGATTCGAACCATTTCCGTTTTACCCGGGATACTCCGCCAACTTTTTCGACGGCAAACACTTCGTCATGAAAGGCGGATCGTCGCGAACCGCAGCCTGCATGCTACGGCCTAGCTTTCGCAACTGGTTCCAGGCACATTACCAATTCATCTACACCGGATTTCGCTGCGTTAGCCGTTGACGTTAAGGAGCTATCAAGATGCTCGTGCACGCCATACCCGCCGATCTCACGTATGAATTCGCCGCCGACGTGCGCGCCGGTCTCAGCAAACGCGGCCAAAAAGAGCTTCTCTCTAAGTATTTGTATGACGACGTCGGCTCAGCGCTGTTCGAAGTCATCTGCCATCTCCCCGAATATGGCCTGACCCGCGCCGATGAACGGCTTCTGCGCCGCCATGCGGAGGAAATCGTCGAACGCCTGCCAGTGCCGATTGCTGTTGCTGAACTTGGCAGCGGGAGTGGCAAAAAGACTCGTCAAATTCTCGAGGCTTTTTGCCGGCGTCAGCCGACCCGCTACTATCCCATCGAGATTTCCCGCGCGGCCCTTGCCATGTGCGAGCGCGAACTCAGCGATATCGACTGCATCAGCATCCTCGGCTTCGAGCGTGAATACCTCGATGGCCTGCGCGAGGTCGCCGCGCAACGCCGGTCCGGTCAGGCTCTTCTCGTTCTGTTCCTTGGCAGCACCATCGGCAACTTCGACCGCATGGCCGGTCTAAAGTTCCTGAACCAGGTTCGTCGGAACCTCCAGCCCGGAGATTCTATGCTGCTCGGAACTGATCTCGTGAAACCAAGTGCTCAACTCATCGCCGCCTACGACGACGAACTCGGCGTTACCGCCGCCTTTAACCTAAACGTGCTCGCCCGCATCAATCGCGAACTTGACGGGAACTTCGATCTTCGCAAATTCGAGCACGTAGCAAAGATCAACCACCATGCCCGCAGCGTCGAGATGCATCTGCGCTCCATGTGCCGCCAGACTGTAGAAATCCCAGCTTCCGATATCAGCGTGGACTTTCGCGAAGGCGAAACCATCTGGACTGAAAGCAGCCATAAGTATTCTCCCGAAGATGTTGTGGAAATAGCCCGCACGGCTGGTTTCCGTTGCGATGTTCAGTGGATCGACGAGGAGTGGCCTTTCGCGGAAAATCTGCTGATCGCGGAATAGCTGTCTCGCCGCACCGTTGTTAAAGAATTGCATCGCGAGGTAAAACTTTGTAAATCCCGCGTTTTGTGCACCCTGCCGATGTAGATTAATGAAAGGCTTATGCGCACGATCACTACCCGAATTTTGCCCTGCATCCTCCCGATTGCACTTGCGGCGAGTATCATGCCCCATTGCTACGCTGGGGCTACCGTCGAGCAATCTCCGGCCGAGCAAACCACTCCCTCCGTAAGTAAGGCAATCGGTGCCATCAAATCTTTAACTGGAACGACGATTGCCCTCACGCCGGATTCCGGCCCCGACGTAAACATTGTCGTGCAGCCTGCGGCGCAAATCGTTCGCATCGAGCCCGGGGCAAAAAGTCTAAGCGACGCCGCTCCCATCACTTTGCAGGATCTTCAAGTCGGAGATCGCATACGCGTTACCGGTAAGCTTTCCGATGATGGCCATACCCTTCTCGCCGGAAAAATTATCGCTATTAAGCACGCTGACCTTGAAGCCCGCCACCAACTGGAACTGCAAGATTGGCAGAAGCGTGGCGTGGATGGACTTGCCACGGCCGTCGATCCCGCGGCGGGTACGGTCACCATTACGGTGCGAACTAAACCAGTAGTCGTGCATATCTCCAACGCTACCGTCGTTCGCCGCTACCCGCCGGATTCCGTAAAGTTTGACGACGCCAGAACCAGCACGCTGCAGGCAATTCATCCCGGAGATCAAATACGCGCTCGCGGCACTCGCAGCGCTGACGGAAGCGAGTTGGCGGCGGATGAGATTGTCTCCGGCGCTTTCCGCAACATCGCCGGAACCATCAACTCGGTTGACGCAAGTTCATCCATCATTAGCGTTCATGATTTGTTGGCGAAGAAAAATTTGGACTTCAAAATTACCGCCGATTCGCAGCTTCGAAAATTGCCCCCGGAGATGGCGCAACGCATTGCCATGCGTTTCAAGGGACGAGCTGGCGGGAATGCATCCGGGTCATCCGCTGCCGCTCCCAACGCCGCCAGCGCCGAGCATCAACGGCCATCGGGAGAAGCAGCGGGTTCGGGCGCACCCGGCTCAAACCCACGCGGTGCGCCGGATTTACAGCAGATGCTCTCCCACGTTCCTACTATTACTCTTTCCGATCTCCATAAAGGAGACGCTGTCGTCTTGGTTTCTACAGAGGGCAACGCGGGAGGGGGTACGGCAATCACGCTCTTAAGCGGCGTCGAACCGATTCTGCAGGCCGCACCTGGCGCGAGCAGTTCATCCATCCTCTCGCCTTGGAGCCTGAGTGCCCCAGCTGGAGATGCTGGCGGCCCATAACAAGTATTCTCCCGCCCCACTCGATCCGCAATTTTACAGAAGAGCTTTTGAAACGATATGGAAGGTTTGATGAAAGCAAAGAAGTATTTGTACGCTGGGATCGCTGCACTATTGTTGCAGCCGTTCTTCGGAACCTTCGCGCAAACGCAGACTCCAGCTTCCCAATCCCCCACAGCTTCTTTGCGCGGGCAAGTCACTGATCCTACCGGGGCCGTCATTGCTAACGCCAACGTTGTCCTCGTGCCGGCCGCTGCTCCTTCAACTCCCGTCAAAACTCAAGCCAACGGACAGGGCGAATACCAGTTCAATGCCCTGGCTCCAGGCCAATACACTTTGAACGTCATCGCCCCCGGTTTTGGCGTCTACGAAAACGATAACGTCATAATCGCCAATCAGCCCATGCGCCTGAATGTCGCAATGGCGATTGAAGTCGAGCAACAAAAAATTCAAGTTTCCGATACCGCTCCCACTGTGGACGTGAATCCCGCCAACAATGCCGGAGCTATCACCATCACCGGCAAAGAACTCGAATCTCTGCCCGACGATCCCGACGAACTCCTCACCGACTTGCAGGCGCTCGCGGGACCTTCCGCTGGTCCCAATGGCGGCCAACTTTATATTGACGGTTTCACTGCCGGAGAATTACCTCCGAAAGATTCCATTCGTGAGATTCGCATCAATTCAAATCCGTTTTCAGCCGAGTACGATAAGCTCGGTTACGGTCGCATCGAAGTCTTCACCAAACCTGGCTCCGACAAGTATCATGGCCAGTTTCTAATCGACGGAAACGATTCCGCGTTCAACTCGCCAAATCCGTTCGGCGGCGCCAACCAGCCCGGTTACGATTCCACCATGTTTACCGGAAGCATCGGCGGGCCCATCAACAAGAAGGCCTCTTTCTTTTTCAACTTCCAGCGCCGCAATATCAACAATCTTTCCGCCATCAATGCCATCACGCTCGATCCCACTACCTTCGTTGAAACTCCGTTCATCGAATCCGTACCTTTTCCGCAGCACCGCACTAATCTCACGCCACGTATCGATTATCAGCTCAGCAAGAACAACACTCTGACCGTGCGTTACCAGTATTATCTGGATACTCAAAAGAACGACGGCATCGGCCAATTTACTCTGGCTTCCCAGGGTTATAACGAAGACACGACCGAGCACACCGTGCAGATTAGTGATACCCAGGTCATCGGTGCCAAGATCATCAACGAAATCCACTTCCAATATCTGCGCGATCTGGATAACCAGTTCGCTTTGAACACCCAACCCACGATCAACGTTTTAGGCTCATTCGATGGAGGCGGCAACAACCAGGGTAACGTTCTCGACCACCAGGACCATTACGAATTCCAGAACTACACTTCAATCATTCATGGCAATCACACCGTCAAGTTTGGAGCGCGGCTGCGCGGCATTCGGGATGCAAACAGCCAGACCTCCGGATTCAACGGCGAATTTACCTTCTCGTCTCTACTTCCAACATCGCAACAAATTACTTGCGTACCGGCGCCGGGAACCGCTCCTTGCCCAATCTCCTACGCCACCGCCCTTCAGAACACTGGAAATCTTGCGACCCCGATCGCAACGCAACTCACATATACCGTTGGGAAGCCGCCTCTCGTGGTGGGCTATCTCGATTCCGGCCTTTACTATCAGGACGATTGGAAAGTTCGCCCCAACATCACCCTGAGCTACGGATTGCGTCTGGAATCTCAGACTGGGATTTCCGATCACGCCGACTGGGCACCGCGCTTGGGTTTTGCCTGGGGCGTGGGAGGAAAAAGCGCTCCACCCAAGGTTGTGCTGCGCGGCGGGTTTGGCATCTTCTATGACCGTTTCATGGAAGCCCAAATTCTGGAGGCTGACCGCTTAAACGGGTTCAACCAGGAACAATTCGTCATCGACAATCCCAGGTGTCCGTCCCTTACGGATTTCGCCGCTTGCACCGGCGCCGCTGTTCCCGTTACGCCCACGACTTACCAGATCAGCCCGCGACTGCACGCACCCTACACTTTGCAGTCGGCCATCAGTCTTGAGCGGCAGGTCACTAAGCTTGCCACCCTGAACGTGACGTACCTAAACTCGCGAGGCTTTGACCAACTCCTTACCGTCAATGCCCGTGCCCCCTTCCCAGGAACTCCGTGCAGTCCCATCTGTCAGGTGCCGACAAGCAATCTTTACCAGTACGTTTCAGAGGCAGTATTCCGGCAGAATCAACTGATCGCCAATACCAACATCCGCGCCGGTACCAAGATTCAACTGTTTGGCTACTACGTGCTCAACTACGCCAATGGCGATACCTCCGGCGTTTCCAGTTTTCCTTCGAACTCCTATAACATCAGTGCCGATTATGGACGCGCTTCCTTCGGCATACGTAATCGAGTCTTCCTGGGCGGGTCGTTCTCCTTGCCTTTCAGTTTTCGCTTGAGCCCGTTTATTGTTGCCAGCTCAGGTTCGCCCTTTAACATCACCACCAGAAACGACCTCAACGACGATTCGATTTTCAACGATCGTCCCGGCCTGGTCTCAACTGCCACCTGTCCCACATCCGCGACTTTGACGCCGACTTCAAATATCTATTGCACACCGCTTGGAACCTTTGACGCGACCCCGACCGCCGGCGAGAAAATTGCTCCCATCAACTACGGAACTGGTCCGTCGCACACTACCGTAAATTTGCGGCTCACCAGAACTTTCGGCTTCGGTCCAAAAACCAAGGGATCCACGGGAAATCAAGACTCGGGCGGCGGTCCGGGTGGTGGCGGTGGACGTGGCGGCGGAGGCGGCGGTATGCGCGGGGGGCCTATCTTTGGAGGTCGCCCTGGCGGACCCCCCAGCGCAGGTTCGGACCATCGTTACAGTGTTTCCTTCAGCGTTTCGGCGCGAAATGCCTTCAACAAAGTTAATTTCGGGAACCCAAGCGGCATTTTAGGCTCAAGGTTTTTTGACACTCCGAACGGACTCGCGTCGAATGGACCTTTCTCCAACGGCGCTGCCAATCGCAGGATCGATTTGATAGCCACCTTTAATTTCTGATTCGGGAGTGACCAGCCGTAATTGTCTCGTGCCTTTCAAACTAAACTTCTCAATCCGCGTTATCCTGAATCAGGCGGCCCTGCACGCGAAGTCCGCACGATAATTCCGTTTGCCTTTAATCCCCACAACCAGACGCCGTTTTCTCTACACTGCGGCTGCCGCCGGAGCCGCCGTTGTCGCCGGCGATTCAATCCTCCTTGAACCGAACCGGCCTCGCATCGTCCGTAAGGATTTCTTGCTCGCGCGCTGGCCGCAGAGGCTCAATGGTTTCACAATCGGATTAATCAGCGATTTCCACTACGACCCGCTATTTTCCGTCCACCCCCTGCACGCCGCCATCCCCCTGCTCAGCAGCCTCCGACCCGACTTGATCGTCCTTACCGGCGACTTTGTCTCTGTTCCAAATTTTAACAATGACGAGAAAGCAGCAGCTTTAGCCGCTGATCCTTGTGCTACATTGCTGCGCCAACTGAGCGCACCATTTGGCGTGTGGGCTATCCTTGGAAATCACGACTGCGATACGGATCCCGCCTACGTGACCCACGCACTCGAATCCCGCAACATGCCCGTCCTGGCAAATCAATCCGTCGCCATCGAGCGCAATGGTGCGCGTTTCTGGCTTGCCGGAATCAATGACGCACTCAGCCGCACCGCTGACCTCGCTCAAACTCTGCGCAAAGTCCCTGCCAATGAACCGGTAGTTCTTCTTGCGCATGAGCCGGACTTTGCCGACCAGGCTTNNCCGGCGAACCCGTCATTCTCCTGGCCCATGAACCAGACTTCGCCGACGAAGCCGCACGATTCCCCATCGACCTGCAGCTCTCAGGACACTCTCACGGAGGTCAGGTCAGACTGCCCTTTCTTCCACCTCTGTACCTCCCGGACATGGCCAAGAAATATGTCTTGGGAACCTACCAAGTGGGGCCGCTTCCGCTTTACACCAACGCGGGCCTTGGCACCGTCGATGTCGCAGTCCGGCTGAACTGCCCCCCTGAGGTCACCCTTCTAACGCTAAGATCGTCCAAAACCTAGGATTCTGCAAAGACTACTGGTACGACTTCTCTTCGCAGGCCGCTAACGAAATGCAATCCATTTCATCCCCACTTCACAAGGCGCATTGATCGACTCTAAAAACTGAGAACTGCTCAGAAATCAGCGAGAGTGCAATCCTTTTCACTTCAAGCCGTCTGGCTACCAAGCCGACCCCATGGAACCCCATTGTTTTGCAGCGCCTTACAACAACCCGAACTGGCTCCAGACTTGCCCATAGATGAGTTACGGCGGAGCATATCCCGCACGAACCGAGGGTCCTGGAATGCTTCGAACAGCGTGGCTGTTCTTTGTACTGTGCGCCTTTCCCGCTGCCGCCTCCGTACAACCGATTTCTATCAAGCCGAGCCCGATCGTTTTGGTTGGGCGTGAGCGGCAAATCTGGCCGATCCCCATCCGCTCCTCCGAATTCGCCGATATCCCCCATCTGATTGCGATCTCTCGCTGTGAAGATACCCAGCCGCCCCAGGCTCTCACCACGCCGGACCCCTTAATAGCTCCGGCAATTGTAGGAAGCAAAGTGAAAGTCAGCTTTATCATCGGCACCGATGGACGCGTACACAGTCCTCTCATTCTTAAGAGTGCCGGTCCTGTGGGCGATCGCAATGTACTCCAGGCTGTCCGTTCCTGGCGATATCGTCCCGCAACCTGCAACGGTGTGCCTACAGAGATCGAAGGGAGGATCGAGTTTTCCCGCCGCTAAAAGCTTTTGTTTCGTCTAAAATAAATTGAACTTCTCTAAACGCTCCTACTGAGTATTCATCTGTGAATAAAGACAAGAAAGTTGATCAGGGATCTTTGGCGAATCCTCCCCGGGACGCGGAAGATGCAGCCTCTAAGATCGGACCCTATAATCCCGCTTTAGGAGAGATTTATCAGCGGCTCTATCCGGAAATCCTGCGGCCTAAGCCTAATCAGGAGGCCATTGCGGCCGCACTGCAAGCGATGCAGCGTCTTACCATGAAGATGGATTCGGAGATAGCAGTGGAAGAAACCGCGAAGCCGTCCGTGGTTCCATCTACGGCTTGTCAAGCTTGCGGACATCCGAATCGTGAAGGGAACCGGTTCTGCGCAATGTGCGGCGCGCGCGTGGATTCCGCTCTAACAGGCTCGACGGCGATGAAATCGCAGGATCCCGCTTCGTCGGCTCCAGAAGCGACAGTTGAGGTCTTACATCAGAATTCTTCTGTCTCCGAAGTTGAGCCGATACCCAGCGCTCAATCCCACGCAACCGACGTCGGACATCAGGAAACTCCATCCGCCGAAGCGACAGGTCAAGGAACCCACCACTACCATCACCACTATCACCACCATTATTTTCCGGGCGGCAATCCTGAAGGTGCGTCGGCTACCTCCCGGGTACCTGCTCCGGAGACACTCCGCGAAACAGATCGCCTGCGCATTGCCGCTGCTGCGAAAGGAGAACCGATCAGCCGCAGTGAGGCCGCGGTTCGCCGTCTGACTCAAGAGTGGGTTTTAGCCTGCAATACACGGCAGCTCGACGAATTGCTCGACCTCTACGCTCCCGATGCAGTTGTTTTGCGCTCGAACCTTCCGCTGCTTCGCGGCGCATCTCAAATCCGTGAGTTCTTTTTCTCCGCGCTTGAGTCCGGTCTGGGTGAAGTCGCATTGCAGCCGATTCGTGTAGAACTGGCCGGCGATTGCGCCCATGAAGTGGGCCGTTACAGCGCGCTGGTCCCTGGCACCAGCGGAAAACGCCGCGAAGAGCGGGGAAAATATCTGTGGGTTTTCGCCAAACAGAACGGCGGCGATTGGAAGCTGGTTTCAGAGTGCTGGTCCAGCGACCTTACGCTGACCTCCGCCGAATCCGATGCTCCCAAGCCCACTCTCTCTTCCGCATCGAAAGGCCCGGTTCGCAAGGGCTAGCGGACCTGATCGAACGAAAAGATAGGCGGACCTTCGAAGCTTGGCTTGATCGGCACCCAAGGCTGCTCTTCAAATCCCAACTCCAATCTCCCCCAAATCTCCTTGCAACTGCTCTAAAGTTTTCATCTGGATGGTTTTCATCCCAAGCTTTGCCGCACCTTCCAGGTTTGGCGCTCGATCATCGATAAAACAGCAGGATTGCGGATCGATCTGTGTGAGCTCGATTGCCATCCGGTATATGCCACTCTCCGGTTTACGCAAGCCCACGAAGCACGAGCTGACAAATATGCTGAAGATTTCTCGCAACCCGAATTTTTCGATTCGATACAGATTCAACTCGCGCGATTCGTTGTTGATTGTTCCCATCTGATATTTGCCAGAAGTAGCCAGCGTTCGCGCGAAGGTCAGAACATCGGGCTTCGCCTTGGACAACGCAAATATGTAATCCCGAAATTCCTCTTTGAGAAAAGGCCGGTTCTTGTAGAAAATCGTTCGATCCAAATACTCACCCAGCGAAATCTCGCCCCGTTCGAATGACGAAACAACCATCTGATGGCGTGCCTCAAATTCGCTTTCATCCAGTTTAAAATGATCGAGCGCATCGGTGCGTTCGTTGTGATCCCACGCGTTGGTCAGTAGCACTCCTCCCACATCCCAAAAAAGAGCGCGAACTTCGGGCACATGATCCTCCTGGTGTTAAGTTTCAAGGTGTTCAGTTTCAAGCTTCGGTTTAGATGATGCCCCAAACTTGAGGGGCGACGAAATATCGAGAGGACGGCAACATCCTCCGCAGAATCTGAATCTCAGCCACGAAAGCAATCACCTACATTGGCTTCGCCGCGTTTCACCCATAGGAAGTGTCCGCCTCGCGTAGCTCTGTTGTAAACTCGAAGGCAGATTGGACCGCCGACCTTAGCCTCTAAGGAGATCGATTGAATTCGGATCCAACGATAGCTCCTTTAACGGTCGGAGTGCTTTACGACGGGGCACCCGACCTGACCTGGCTGAACCATCGCTTGCGAGATTTATTGATGCAGGCTCCCTCCGCAATCGGAATCACCGTTGGACCCGAACATCGCTGGGCCTACGTCAACGCTGCGCGCGCCGCCATGGCGGGACGCGACGGAATCGGAAATTTTATCGGCAAGACTGTCCGCGAAAGCTATCCGGAACTTGAAGGCCAGCCCTTCTTTCGGCGATTGGATGAAGTCTACCGTACCGGTATCCCTTTTATCGGCAAGGAAATGAAAG
>PLUJ01000312.1 GCA_003165455.1 Acidobacteriaceae bacterium
AGTGAGAAACCCTTCTGTTGTTTCCGCATCTCTATTTTTCCCCTCTTCCTCGAAGTTCTTTGAACTCATGCTGGTCATGCAATGACTCAGTCGGTCTAGATATTCGCATCTGCCGGGCCAAACTCGCCAGTTACCTTGGTTCCAACGGGGCGTCCAGCAAGACGTTTACTTTCAGCATTCATCGAACTTTAGTCTCATTTTAAGGCCTATCTTGGTCCGGGCTACTACCAAAATGCGGCGAGTTGCTGACAATTCCTGTCAATGACGGCACTCTGTTATTCCACCCCTAGAACGCCATTGCTCGCAAATCTTGCGGGAAAGAGCCTGCTTTCAAGCGGCCCACAATCGTGTTCAGCGATCCTGTTTGGTGCCAGCACCCCGAAGCCGATCCAGCGCCTTTTGTGCGCCAGTCTGGTTAGGATGCAGTTGCAGCTCTGTTTTGTACTCCTCAACTGCGTCGGCAAATTGGGAGGTCTGCTCCAGGGCATTTCCCAGTTCAGAGTGAAAACCGTCCGCGGTTGGCTCAAGCTCCAGGGCTTTCTTGAGATAAGGGATGGCCTGCAAGGGCTGATGCTGCTGCAAACGGATCTGGGCAAGTCCGAAATAAACGACTCCCACACTTGCATCTTGCTGTAGCGCGGTCGTATACCAGTGCTCCGCCTGCGATAAATCTCCCAGATGCTGGTAGGCAAAGCCGGCAAAATCCGCCGCGCGCCAGCCCGGCTGCAATTCGTAGGAGCGAACAAAATGAGGAGCAGCGTCAGCGTATTTGCCACGCGCGGTCAGAGCCGAACCATAATTCAACTGCGCCCATTCATTGTCTGGAGCGCGGCTCACGGCTCGCGAGAACAAGCTGACATCGCTCGCCCAATATTGCGACTGGATGGCGCTGGCGAATGCCAGGGCGAACACGAGCGCGACCGCCAACGGGCGTATCAGTTGCTGCTGGGGCCATTTGCTTCTGATCCACGCGTAGGCCGATCCCGCCAACAGAGCCACGCCCAACATGCTGATATAGGTGTAACGGTCGTGGATGAAATCGTCCTGGTTCATCCAGCGCAGATTCAGCGTTGGAACGATTGGCAGCACGAGCCATGCGGAAGCTACCCAGACAAGATAGTTCCGTTTTGCGGCCCAAACCGTCAACAAAACGAATGCGATCAGAACAAGAGTGATCCATACGAATTGAAACGTAAATGGGGAATCGATAAGAGAGAAGTCATATTGAGGGCTTAGACCGGCGGGGACAATCACGCGATACAGATCGAAGAGAAAAATCTTGGGTGCGCTCAGGACTATCGTGGCCCAGGGCACCTGAGCGGAGACGACTGCCGCGCCGCCAAGCACCAGCGATCGGAGAATAAGCCAGAACAGAGCAACCAATCCATAGGCGCAAAATAACGGCAGAAGAGGGGAACGCCTGACCGGTTCGCCGGTGTTTTTTGGCCTGGTAAGAAGATCGATAAGAACAATTCCCACGAGGACGATGCTTACTTCCTTGGTGAGCAGAGCAAGCAGAAAGAATGCGCCTGCGAGCGTCCACCAGAAACTGCTGCGGAGTTGCACAACGGCAGCCTTGCGGTACGCCAAAAAACTTGCAAAGCAGAAAACGGCGGCAAGCGGGTCATTCACGGCGGAGATCCACGAAACCGATTCCACCTGCAAGGGATGCAAGCCAAAGATGGCGGCTGCGAACAAAGCGGCCCCCGCGTCCTTCAGCAAGAGTCGCGCTACGAAGAACGCCAGGCCTGTGGCTACAACATGCGCTAATACGGTCGTCACGTGGAATCCGTGAGGATTCAAGCCGAAGATGGTTTTATTACTCAGGAACCACACGGTAAGCAATGGTCGATAAAAACGGCTCTGTGCCGCGGCTGTAGAGGCCCAAAGCTGGTGGGTGAACAGAAAGCCGAAACGGTCCCACCGCAAGTTCGGATTTTGCGGAATCTGCGGCGGATCGTCATAGACCCAACCAAAGTGGAACGTCGAGGAAAATGTAACCACCGTCGCTACCATCAGTCCGGCGAGGGAAAACAATTCAGGAGAGATTCGCGAGCTATGTTTTTCTTGCGGCGGTGGAGCCGGCTTCGCCTTTACGCTCGCAGAAGTCATTCCGCCTTCACCAGCAGGCAGGTGACATCATCGTGCTGCGGGGTGTTGCCGACGAAGAGGTCCAGTTCCGCCATGAAGCGATTCAGCATTTGCGTGGGCGTGGATTCGGCCCCGGCTGCAATCGCAGCAAGCAGGCGAGTTTCCCCGTACTCATCCTGGTTGGCGTTTTCCGCCTCCACTAATCCGTCGGTAAAGATGATGAGCCAATCGCCCGGAGCCAGAGCTACGCTTGCGGATTGGTACTGTGCTTCCGCCTGAATGCCCAGAGGCAGGCCACCGACATCGAGGCGCTCGATCAATCCGTTGCTCCGGCGGAGGATGGGATTGTTGTGACCCGCGTTGATGTAGGTGAAGATGCGCCGCGCGGAATCGTACTCCGAAAGAAAAGCGGTGGTAAAACGCAATCCGCCCTGGCTGTTGGAGCACGCGTACTTGTTCATATTCGAAACAAGTTCGGGCAGCGCCACCTGCGCCGTGGAAAGTGTTTTGAGGCTCGCCTGAAAAGTGGCCATCAGCATTGCCGCGGGAATGCTCTTGCCCGCAACGTCAGCTACGGCGAAGATCACTCGATTTTCTTCCGCGGTTTTGCCCGGTCGAGGGAACACATCGTAATAATCGCCGGCGACTGTGTTGGCGGGGCGGGTGGCGTAGGCGACGGAAATGCCGGGAATTTGCGGCGGAGCGCCGGGCAGCAGCCAGGTCTGGATTTCACGCGCGATCTGCAAGTCGCGCTTCATTACCACGCGGTCGGCAATCTCCAGCATCAGCAGCACGAACATCAGAAGGCCGCCCCAGAAATGGAAGTCGAACTCGACCACGTGCATGTTCCGGTCGCTGCCCTGATAACTGGAAGCGCCGCCGGGCAAAATCAGCAGGATCATTGCGGCGAGTAAAAGCACGCGGCGGGCCGGGGAAAGTTTTTCGAGCACCGCCCAGAAAAATTCCTTCACCATGTGCAACCGGCGGTGGCGGCGGGTCAGGTCGTCGGGCGTCTTGGCGGCAACGTCGCGGGAATACAGACGATAGCTGGCACGGGCTTCGACCCGGAACTGGGACCAGAGTTGGCTGAGCTCCAGGCCTTCCGTGACGCGCCTCCAGAATTTTTGCGTGCGCACCGCCAGAGGAGGACGAGGTGCGGTGGCCGGTGGAGGAGCGGTCGCCATGGGATGCAACGATTATAGAGGAGCGAAACGGACACTGGCGATTGTACAATCTCCAATTTCCAACACAGTAAGACTCGGCGTTTGGAAATCGGAAAACTGAAAATCCGTCAAAACAGGGACAGCTGCGCGTCTCCAGACCGCTCCGGCCACTTCTCGGCGTACTTCCCCCGTGGATCGTTGCGTTGAATTCCGTATTTCTGGCGTAGGGATGATACGAGTCGGGAAATCCGCTTTGCGTAGGACTCCGGCAGGAACGCTCTGTTCTGATAACGTTCGCGATAATTTTCAACCAGGAGCGGAAAATGCGCCTCGAGGAACGGAAGGAAAATCGCCGCCGAACATGGCTTCAGGAATAGAGCTCCGGCGAAAATGTGGCGGGNNTTCGGCTGCGGCGCGAACCACCGCTTCCAGATCGGCGGGAGCATCGGTAATGCCGGGAAGCACCGGGGACGAACTCACGCCAACCTCAAGGCCAGCCTCGCGGAGCTGGCGCACGGCCTCCATTCGCAAATCCGGACGGGGCGCGCGCGGCTCTAAAATCCGCGCCAGCTCAACATTCATCGTGGTCACCGTGATATGAACCGACAGCAGGTTATTGCGCGCAACTTCGCGAAGCAACTCGAGATCGCGCACAATCAGATTCGATTTTGTGACGATACCAAGTTCAAATCCACGGTGGCGCGCGAATTCCTCCAGAATGTCTCGTGTAACTTCATAGCGGCGCTCCGCCGGCTGATACGGGTCGGTGGCGGTGCCGAGTGCGATGCCCTCGCCAGGTTTAACGCGGCGCAGATCTCGCCGCAACAATTCCGCAGTCTGTTGCTTGACGTAAATCTTCCTTTCGAACTCCGCGCCGTCGCGCAGTTCCATGAACTCGTGAGTGTAGCGGGCATAGCAATATTTGCAGGCGAACTCACAGCCGCGGTAGGGATTGATGGTCCACGTAAAAGGTAGGCCGCGGTTACTGGTGCAGCGATTGAGAAGAGAGCGCGCAGGTAAAGTGAAGTATTCCACATTGTGGCCCTCACGAAGGGATTCCCCTTCAAAAGCAAGCTTTGCAATGCCTACTAAGGGGGACCCGGGAGCGAGAGGGAAGAGCGAGAAGGACATAGATTCGCCGTTTATTCGCCTATGATAGTCCCCGGAATGAGTTTAATCAAGGAGCCCTTGAGCGGGTGTAAATGCTTTGAAGAACGACGAAAGGAAGAACGACGAACGGAAGATTCAGCCCGAAACAGGTCGGGCCGCGTCCCTTAAACCTCAGCCGCCTTAAAGTAAAGCATGAGCGAAAGTCAGCTAACCATGAACACGATTGGAAGAAAACAAGGTGAAAGAAAAAAGGCGTCCCGAGTTCCGGGACGCCTTTGTGGATGGTTAAGTTGAACTATCGGGTTTCCGGAATCACATGGAGTGAAAGAAGCCCGACGGCATTGGCGTCCGTGTTCGCCTTGAGCAACGTAAACTTGCCAGTCGTTGCATTGATGCTGTAAACGGCGATCGTGTTCGGGTACTGAGCACTCACGGCAATGGCGCCGTGGGTCTCGAGGGTGCCCGCGCAGCCAGTGCAGGAGCTGCTCGAGATGGTGGCAAACAAGCTGCTGCCGACCGACTTCAGTGTCGGTGTTTCGGTGACCTCGGCAACTACAACACCAGAATTTTCGGTGCCGTTGTCGTAGCCAGCCATCCCAATGACCAGCGGTCCGGAGCCGTGTGCATAGGAGGACGCGGGGAACCATGGGAAGCTGGAATTGCCAATACTGTTACCAGCGGTCAGGGTGAAGAACGATGGATTGGTAAGCGTTCCGGTAGTGGTATCGATGTTGAGGCCCAAGGCGAACAGTCCGTTGCCGGTGAGGGTGGGGTCGCCGAAGAAAGCTACCTTGCTGTCACCGCTGATGTCGAAACCATAGGGAAAGCAACCATCCGAGGCGCAATCAGAGATGTTCTCGAAGGTCGCGTTGGTTACTTCCGTCAAAGCGCCGGTTGTGCTCTTGATCGCGAACAGGGTAACGATCCCATAATCGAGCTCGGGAACGATCAGGCCCTTGCCATCCGGGGTCACGTGCAGGGTGGCAAAGAGGTCAGGACCAGCCGACGGAGTGTAGTCGTTGATGAACGTGAGAGCGCAGCCAGTTCCGACCGACCACGCGCCGATGTTCTCGGAGCCGCTGTATGCGCCGTAAAGGTACTTGCCATTTGGCGACAGCGCAATGCTTCCACCCGCGCCGGAATCGCTCCAGTTCACTGCCGAGTTGGAGTAGTTGCCGACCTTCTTATAGGTTGGTGCTTCGAAGGCCGCGATATCGTTCGAGCCGGTATCGGCAACAAAGATGCAGGCGTCGTTCGATGTAACGCCTACGGCGGTCGAAGCAAAGAAACCGCCGCCCAGACCTTGTCCACCGGTGCTGAGCACTTTGACTTGAGTGGTTACGCCGGTCGTGGTGTCGAGCGTATATGCCGTGGCGGTATTGGCGCTTGGGTTTTCGTCTTCTGTTAGGACATAGGTAGTTTGGCCGAATGCAAAACTAACCGATGCCAGTAGGGTCAGGAGGGTAGCTACCACTTGAAACTTCCGCATTGTAATGTTCTCCCTGGTTGTAATGGTCAGATTGGTTGAGGCTGGTACAACTTAACAAGAGCTTTCGGTGAAAAGCGAAAAGCGAACCAATACTATGCTCGATGCGAGGGGACTGCAAGAGAGAAGGAAGACTCCATACCTTCGGATGCGGCCACGGACGCCACTTTTGTAGCCTATGCTTCGATAGCGCTCGACGCTCTGCTCCCGGCCAAGGGGCACTGCAGCGTTTTGCTCGATGTGTTCCTCTAGAGATTGGGGCGTGCCGGTGGATTGGGTCCGTACCGGTGGGATTGGGTTGCCCGTGGGAAGCGGTGGGCCCATTCCTTACGGCTTCGATTGGGACGGCCCCGGCTGTGCAGATAATTCCTGCCTCGTTTTCCACTGGGCGCCCATTTGGACCTTCATGCTGCTCTCATCCAGCGCTTGCCAAATCTCGTGGATTTTTCCATCCTTGACTTTGAAAATCAATATTCCAGTAGCGCGAATGGGGCGTGGTGGAGAGCGGGGTTTAGCGGCTTCCGGGAAGAGAAGTTCTTTATAAGTTCCTTTCAGGGTCACCCTCATCACCGCTTTATCTCCTGAAGCAACCGAGTCGTCGATGGTGAAGGTCAGGTCAGGCATGGACCTTCGCCAGTTCGTGATTACCATCTCCAACTTGTCGTGACCGATAATCACACGACCACCGTGGTTGTGCATGATGAAATCAGGAAAAGAGTCGATGGCAGCCTTATCCCCGGTATTCCAGAGTTCAAAATATTTGCGCGCCCAGGTTTCGGCAGTCTGGCTAGAGTTTGAATCGGGCGACTGAGCTTGCGGCGAAGTTTGCGGCGCATCGATAGCCGATGCAGGTACAGGCCGCGCCTCGGCCGCTGACGGGGCTTGCGCGGAGGGCGTTGCCGCGGCTGGCGTTTGCGCCTGGAGCTGTGCCTTTGTGACAAAGGAAAAAGTTGCTGTGAGAATTAGGATGGCCGCGACTTTTTGCAAACTAAAATTCCTCCCGGAAACAGCTCAGCATACCTCAAGTGGAAACACTCTCGCAAAGCCTCCCAAGGAATGTATCTCTATGACTGGGGCTATTGCCGTACGGCCGCCAGAGCAGGTTAAGATAATCTAGACCTGATGACCAGGCCCGATACTGAGCCCTGATGACGCATGGCATGAACGGATGACGAAAAATTCCGCACGAGTTTTATATCTTCTGATTGCCCTCATTGTTGTGCTGCTCGACCGCTGGAGTAAGCGGCTGATCGCGCAACGGGTCGCGCTCTATGCGCATATCCAGATTATCCCAGGATTTTTCCGGATCACTCACACGGAGAATACTGGCGCGGCGTTTAGCTTATTTGCCGACTCGACCGCGCCGTGGAGGACCGGATTGCTGGTGGGCTTCTCGATGGTCGCATTGCTGGTGGTTTTCGTGCTGCTATGGAAGAACAATCCGAATCACTTCGTTACAGGAATCGCATTGTCGCTGATCATGGGCGGCGCCCTGGGAAATTTATGGGACCGGCTGGCCCGCGGCCGCGTGATTGATTTCCTGCTCGTATACGTGAAGCAATACCAGTGGCCAGTTTTCAATCTGGCAGATAGCGCCATTGTGGTCGGCGCTGGGCTGTTGATCCTGGAAATCCTGTTTCACCAGTCAAGCAGGCAAGAAGCCCGACCGTCGTGAGCGAAATCCAGATAGAACCTTCGCCCCTGGTCGAGAATGACGCTTGAACGGCGTTACGCTTCAACCATAGATCGACGACATCCCCATGCAACCAAGCCCGAGAGCAGAAACTTTGGGGCCGGAGCGGCCGAGCGTTCTGAAGTTCATGGATGCCTCCGTAAAGCAGGATTGATGTCTTTTTTCCGAACAGAGATTCGCGGAAGCAGGAGGCGATTCGGGCGGCGGTTAAATCCTACGGCGTTCCGTAGAGTTGCTTATAGACGCTGGCATTGCGCAGAATGGCCTGCACGTACTCGCGCGTCTCGGTGAAGGGAATCGATTCCACGAACTCCTGCGGGTCTCGATATTTCCCCTGTCCCAGCCATTCTTCCACGCGGTCCGAACCGGCGTTGTAGGCGGCGAGGGCGTACT
>PLUJ01000094.1:0-920 GCA_003165455.1 Acidobacteriaceae bacterium
TTCTTCATCAAACACAGCGCCATTCCCACCACCGTCAAGAACTTTCCGCGCGCCGCATCGTTCACCTTGGCAATATCCTTCGCCAACTGATCCCCATGCAGGAAAGCGGTAACCGGCACCGCCTCCTTCGTTTCCTTGTCAATCATCACCGCCATCCCCGTCCCACAGTTCGGGTGGCAACCGCAACTTAATTGGCCCCAATCGTTTTTTACGTCGTTGGCGTGCATGAGGTCGGCCCAATCGGAGAAGGTTCCCATGAAGCTGATAGGGAACCAGTCGCGGCTGGGTTCGCCAAGGCCGGTCTGATTTTTTACGTCGTGGGCCAGGTGAGAGAGTGTGTAGCGCTGGGCTTGGCGGCGATCGTCGGTGACGGCTTCGTCGCGGCCCGTAAACGAGACGGGTTGGAATGACAGGAAGCTGATCGTCTTCGGATTATCCAGCGCGAACTTGATGATGCGTCCTACTTGTTCGTTGTTGATGCCGTTGACGATCGTCACAACCGGAACGATCTCGACTCCCGCTTTGTGAAGATTGTCTATAGCTTTAAGCTTTACGTCGAACAGGTTACCGACTTTTCTATGCGCGTTGGCGGCGTTGCCGATGCCATCGAATTGCAGGTAAGCATAGCGCATGCCGGCTTCAACGGCTTGTTGGCAGAATTCAAAACTCTTGGCGAATTCGATTCCGTTGGTTGCGGCCTGCACGGAGTTGTATCCGACTTTGCGAGCGTAGCGGACTGCGTCTAAAAAATATGGAGACAGAGTCGGTTCGCCGCCGGAGAACTGTACGCTCATCTGACGACGCGGCTTGATGGTGATCGCGTTGTCGAGCATGGTCTTGATTTCTTCCCATTGCAGTTCGTGGACGAATCCGACTTGATTCGCGTCCATGAAGCAGGGATCGCACATCATGTTGCAGCG
>PLUJ01000094.1:956-2892 GCA_003165455.1 Acidobacteriaceae bacterium
AGAAATCGGTGTCGATCGACATGACGTCTTCGAAGTGGCCGTGCTTGGGGCAATCTTTCACCATCAAAATCTTGCCATCGCGCTCGACGATGGTGGCTTTGATCTCGCCGATTTTTTCGTTCATCAAAACTTCGTGCGGAAGTTTTCCGTCGAGAATCTGCTGACGGATTTCGGGCACGCATTTCGGGCAAAGAGAATCAGTGGAGCGGGGCCAGCCGAGGGGTGGCTTGGATTTTTCGTAGGATTTGAGCAGAGGCTTGTCGGACCATTTAGGGGTGGGCGAGGGGTTTTGCTTGATGCGATTGACGCGGTCAAACACGACCCAAGCGCCCTTGGCGGCGACGGTGACTGCTTNNCCCGGCTGGTATGGCTGTTTTCAAGTTCTTTCTTGTGAGAGCTAAGTTCTAGGCCTCGGATGCATGAGGCCTTTGAACTAGCGTCTCGACCGAACCTGAGATACTAACAAAAATTGTCATTCCTCTTATGGGCGTAGACCCGAGCAGAACCTGGTTCATACACCTTTTCCTTGAGAGGTTAGCTGATGTCATCGTATTGGAAACGAAGGAGATGGCGCATCCAGAGAACAATGAACGGAAGAAAAAGGGGGTTTAGCGGTTGGATGAGGGATTGGGCGGAGGTAAGTGATTGAAAGGAAAAGGACGATGGATATAGAGATTGACATTGGGACCGGGCGGAAACCACGTCCGAGGATGAGGGTTAGGCCGCCACTTCTCGCGAAAGAGGCGGGAAGTGGGCACCCCGAGATTTTGACACGCTGGGCTAAGATAGATTCTATGGCGAGGTGATTATGGCGCAAATGACGCCGCAGGTGGCGGAACTGTTGGAGAAGGCGCTTGAGCTTTCCACGCAGGAGCGAGGGTGGCTGGCATCGCGTTTGATTCGCAGCCTTGATGACGAGCCGGCGGAAGAAGGAGTAGAGGCGGCTTGGGAGGACGAAATCAAGCGGCGGGTGGAGGATATTCGCAGCGGGCGGGTCAAAACGATTCCGGGGGACCAGGTATTGAAGGAGTTGGCTGAAGAGTTCCCGGATGCAGAGTAAGCCTTTTCGATTTCATCCCGAAGCACGAGAGGATTTTCGAGAGTCCATTCGTTGGTACCGCGCTGGCAGTTTAATAACCTCAACCGAATTTCGGCGCGCTGTCGGTGATTCCGTTCAATTGATCGCGCAAGCCCCGCAGCGTTGGCCGACTTATTTGTTTGGCACGCGACGGTTTGTGCTGCAAGCGGTTTCCATTCTCAGTGATTTATCTGGATGATCCAGATTTGGTCACTATCATTATCATTTGCGGTTGCTCATAGCAAGCGGAAGCCGGGATATTGGAAGGGTCGAGTTTAGAATCAGTAATCTTCGGTCCTCCGTAGCGGTCCGCCCATTTCTCGCAAAAGAGGCGAGAAATGCGGCACTCCAGAGCGGTCCACTGTTGGGATTAGCCTTTGGCCCAGTCGTGCCAGACGAGGCCTGTGATGCGAGAGAACTCCGAAACATTAGCCGTGACAAGAGTGAGGCTGTGGCGGACGGCTTGGCCAGCCATGAGCAGGTCGTAGGCTCCGATTGGCTTNNGCTTCGGCATCGGCGTTGTCGAAGGGAAGAACCGTGATCGGGCCGGCCAGAAATGTTTCGAGGCGCTTCCGGTTGAACTCGTGCCGCTTGCTTTTGGCGACTCCGTACCAGAGTTCGAAGGTGGCGACCGAGGAGACGAGAATGTGCACTTCGGAGGACTCTGCTCTTTGCAGACGCTTGCGAACGGAGGCGGGCTCGCCATTGATGAGGGCGATGCAAGCGTTGGTGTCGAGTAGATAGTCCATTTCGCTTTAGAAAATCTTTCGTTTTGGAGTTGCGGGCTGGCGGCGAGTGGTAGGGAATGGCTCGGAGTTGAACTGATCGAGTTCCTCGAACCAGCGCGCGGTATCGGCG
>PLUJ01000173.1:0-4740 GCA_003165455.1 Acidobacteriaceae bacterium
TACATTCAGCGAGGCCACGCGCACTCCTAATGTCTTCCGGAATGCATTGGCGGTGTCGAATCGGACTTCTGAATAAGGCTGTTGAGAGTCTGCGCTGGGCAACTCGTCGAGGAAAAGCTTGTTCACCTGTGTTCCCATTAACTGGTCGGAAGCATACTCGAGTAACTTCTGAGCTGCGTTGTTGACCAGGGTGATGTGGCCGTCAAGCCCAGTAGTGATCAGCCCGCTGCCGATGGACTGGATAATATTTTCGTGAAGAACCTGAAGATCTTCCAGCGCCCCACTGGTGTCTTTCAACTCCACGCGGGCTTGCCGCAACTTGGCATTTAACAAACCAGAGAGGTAGGCGATGGCGATGTAGGCAAAAAGATTGACAAAAATGATGCCTTGCAATGCTTTCCATGCGGGGTGGGTGGTGTAATAAGGATGAACAACTCCGAAGTAGTTCAGCTCGAGAACCGTACCGTACAGGATGAAAGCAAAGGCCGCAACCAGTTGCGCCCACCCACGCGGAAGCAAAATGGCGGCCACGATAATCACTAGCGCGTAGAGAAAGTTCAGCGAACTATCCCATGCCCCGGTTTCATGCACGATCAGGCTAACGAAGATCAAGTCGGTTAAAACCTGAAGCGACGCCTGCAAACGATGCTCTTGCCAAACAGAAAGTAGCAGCGCATAAAACAGCGACAGTCCAAACCAAAAAAGGATCGTGCTGATAAAAAGGCGCAGCGGCAGCGGTGCCGGCGTGAGGTATGCCACACCCAACTCAATGGCCAGCAGGAAGGTGAGGATCAAGATCCGTACTTTAACCAGCCACGCCAGCCAACTCCGCTCGTCGAAGGTCGATTGCATTCCGTTTCCGATATTCCGCACCGATCATCACTGCGCGGGCAAGCGTTGAACAAGGTAGAGACGTAGCCGCTACGTCTCTACGAAAGAGTACGCGTCGTACGCAGTCAGGAAACGTTAGCCAGCGAGCTTTGCAATCATGGCGAACAGTGGCATATACAGCGAGATCACAATTCCACCGATTGTTACTCCCAATATTCCGATGATTGCGGGCTCCAGCAGCGCCAACATGTTCTTGGTGGCGGCATCCACTTCTTCTTCGTAAAAATCGGCGATCTTCTGCAGCATGTTGTCCATGGCGCCAGTCGCTTCGCCGACTCCAATCATCTGAGTGACCATGTTGGGGAATACGCCGCATTCCCTGAGGGGATCGACAATGGTTCTGCCTTCTTCGATCGCTTTCCGAACCTTCATCAAGGCTTCTTCCAAAACCGCGTTACCCGAGGTTTTGGCGGTGATCGCCAATCCTTCCAGAATCGGCACGCCGGAAGTAATCAGCGTTCCCAAGGTTCGAGTGAAGCGGCCGACGGCAATCTTCCGCAGCAATGAACCAATCACCGGCATATTTAGCAGCATTTTGTCGAAGTAATACTTGCCACGCGGATGCTTGCGAACCTGCTTGATTCCCACCACCAGACCCACAACGCTCACGATGAAAACCCACCAGAAGCCCTGCACAAAAGCGCTCAACCCCATGACGATCCTTGTGGGAAGCGGTAAGGCAACGCCGAGACCGGCAAACAGATTGGAGAAGATGGGGACAACAAACTTGAGCAGGGCGCCGACGATGACAATGGCGATGCCAACAACAGAAGTGGGATAGATCAAGGCCGACTTTACAGCGGAACGCAAACGCACGGCCTTTTCGACATAAGTCGCAAGGCGCTGCAGAATCACGTCTAGAATACCGCCGGTTTCGCCAGCTTCAATCATGTTTGTGGTGAGGTCGTCAAACGCCAGCGGATATTGGCGCATGGCATTTGCCAGGGTGGCGCCACCCTCCACCGTGGTACGTACGCCATTGAGCGTCTTCTGAAAAGTCTGGCTTTCTTGATTGGCCGCCAAAATTTCGAGACACTGCACCAGTGGCAATCCGGCATCGATCATGACGGAGAACTGACGAAAGAAGATTGCGAGGTCTTTGGTCTTGATCTTGCCCGACCCGAAAGTCGGCATCGCAAATTCTTTGCCTTTTTCCCGGATCGCGCCAGGTACAATGCGTTCTCGCCGCAACTGCTGTCCTAGCGCTTGCTTGCTTGGTGCATTTCGTTCTCCGGAGATTTTCTGTCCGGAGGCATCTTTGCCGGAAAATGTGAAAACTGGCATGATTAGTCTCCCTTAGCGAATCGATACTGCTTTCAGATTCCTGTATTGCAGTGTTGAAACATTTCAATTTCAGCTGTCGCAACCGGTCGACCTTAACTTTTCGAGGTTGCTCCCCGCGCCATCGTCGACCCGGCCGCACTGCGGTTCGTTAAGCTAGCTCCGCGGTTGATCATTTCTTGAAGTTCTTCGGGATTGCTGGAGCGTTGCAGTGCCACCTCTAGCGTCACCTGCTTCTGGAGGTAAGCCGTAGCCAGCGCCTGATTGAATGTCTGCATCCCGTATTTATCCTGGCCGGACTGCATGGCTGAGTACACCTGATGAATTTTGTCTTCGCGAATCAGGTTGCGTACAGCCGGATTCGGAATAAGGATCTCCATGATCATGGCTCGTCCCTTACCGCTCACAGTTGGAATCAAGGTTTGACACATGACACCTTCCAACACCAGAGAAAGCTGAGCCCGAATCTGTGGCTGCTGATGGGCCGGGAAGACATCGATGATGCGGTTGATGGTGGAAGTCGCCGAATTTGTGTGCAGCGTACCGAAGGTCAAGTGACCAGTTTCCGCGATTCGCAAAGCCGATTCAATGGTTTCCAAATCGCGCATTTCGCCGATCAGCACAACATCTGGATCTTCCCGGAGTGCGGCTCGCAGCGCGTCTGTGAAGCTCTTGGTGTCGGCGTGCAATTCGCGCTGGTTGACCAGGCAGTTCTTGTTCATGTGCACGAACTCGATAGGATCTTCAATGGTCAGAATATGGTCGTGGCGCTCGCTGTTGATCTTGTCGATCATGGCGGCGAGGGTTGTCGATTTTCCGGATCCGGTCGGTCCTGTCACCAGTACCAGGCCGCGCGGCTTGTCGCAAAGTTTGCTGACCACCGCCGGCAAGCCGAGCTGGTTGAAGGACTTAATTTCGAATGGAATCAGACGGAAGACCGCGGCGGTCGCACCACGCTGATTAAATACGTTGGCGCGGAAGCGGGCCAGGCCTTTCAATCCGAAAGAAAAATCGAGTTCGAGGCTTTCCTCGAAGCGATGCTTTTGCGCATCCGTCATCACACTGTAGGCCAATTGCTTCGTCTCAGCCGGCGTCATCTGTGGCAGATCGAGCGGGACCAAATGGCCGTGCACGCGAATTTGCGGGGGCGAGTTGGTTGTGACATGCAAGTCGCTCCCGTTCATCTCCAACATCCTTTTCAGCAGATCACTTAAAGACAGACCCATAATGTTCCTTCCCTCGACTCGCGATAATTGCAACGGCAATCAATGGATTGCCTCAGTGAATCGTTTCTCGAGCAACTTCTTCCAGCGTGGTCATTCCTGCCGCAACTTTAATCAAGCCGCTGCGCCGAAGCGTGATCATTCCCCGCTCGATCGCTTTCTTTTTTAGTTCCACCGCCGATGCTCCCACCAGAACCAGCTCTCTGATCTCGTCATCGACTTCCATCACTTCGTACAAGCCGCAGCGGCCTTTGTAGCCGGTGTTATTGCAAACGCCGCAGCCTCTTCCTTTCTGAATCTTCACCGTCTTGGCTTCCTCGGGCGTGAAACCTTCTTCAATCAACGCCTGCACAGGAACTTCAACCGGCTCGATGCAGTCTTTGCAAATGCGCCGAATCAGACGCTGCGCACAGATCAAGTGGACGGAAGTCGCGACCAGGAAAGGTTCGATTCCCATGTTCATCAGTCGCGTAATCGTCTCGGGTGCTCCGTTCGTATGCAGCGTCGAGAGCACGAGGTGGCCGGTAAGTGCGGCTTTAATGGCGATCTCCGCGGTTTCAAAGTCGCGGATTTCGCCAACTAGAATGATGTTGGGATCCTGACGCAGGAAAGAGCGTAAAGCGGCGGCAAAATTCAGCCCGATTTGCTCTTTCATCTGTACCTGATTCACACCAGCCAACTGAAATTCGACCGGGTCTTCCGCCGTCATGATGTTGGTGTCCGGCTGGTTCAGGCGAGAGATGGACGAATACAGAGTGTTGGTTTTTCCGGAACCGGTTGGACCGGTAACCAGGACCATTCCATACGGCTTCAAAATCGCCTTCTCGAACTTCACCAGAGACTCCGGCTCGAAACCGAGTTTGGTCATATCGAGACGAAGGTTTTCTTTGTCGAGCAAGCGGAGTACGATTTTTTCTCCCCACAGGACTGGCAGCGTGCTAACACGGAAGTCGAGCTGTTTTTTGCGGCCGCCAATGTTCATCTTCAGCATGATGCGCCCGTCTTGCGGCAGGCGCTTTTCGCTGATATCCAGCTTGGCCATGATCTTAAGACGCGACGTGATTGCGTCCTTAAGCTTGATGGGCGGCGACATGATCGATTGCAGAATGCCGTCAATACGGAACCGTACGCGAAATTCTTTTTCGTAAGGCTCAATGTGAATGTCGCTGGCACCCCGCTTGACCGCGTCGGTGAGCACCAGATTCACGAGCTTGACCACCGGAGCCTCGTCCGCAGCTTTCTCCAGCTGCGAGAGCTCCATCTGTGTTTCTTCCGCCTGCAATTCGACGTCGGCCTCGTTCATCTCCGACATCGACTGCATCACGGTTTCAAGATCTTCTTCCTT
>PLUJ01000173.1:4752-7567 GCA_003165455.1 Acidobacteriaceae bacterium
TCGTCCATGGCGAAGACGTTGGTGGGATCGACCATCGCGATGGTGAGCGATGCGCCCACTCGACTTAATGGAAGAATTTGGTAGCGTTTGGCGGTCTCAAACGGAATCAGCTTGACGACAGCCGGATCGATTTCGAAATATGAGAGATTGATGGCGGGAACGCCATACTGACGGGAAAGGAAATTCGTGACATCCTCATCGCTGAGGAAGCCGAGCTTCACCAAGGCGGAGCCCAGACGGCAGTTTTGCTCCTTCTGGGCCTTTGTCGCCTGCGCCAACTGCTCTGGGGTAATGATCTTCTCTTTAACAAGAAGGTCACCCAGCCGTTGCGACATACGTCGATCTCCTATCCACGAAGTAGAACTATGCCGGAAACATCACAGGCATTTGCACCGAGCGCCGTTTTGCGAATGGGAGAAGAGCAGCGGCTCTGTGATGACACAAATTGTCAACGGAAGGCGATTACCGTACCAGTTACCCTAGTACTTTGAACTTGCCGAAGTTTCGCGCATGGAGCGAGTGGCACTTCGGAACCCGCGCCAAATGAACATTTTGCTCAAAGCATGAACGTTTTCAGGCCAGGGTACATGCACTTCGGTAAGCTTCAGAGCTCTCCAGCGCAGGCGCGTAGACTCATTGTTACAGGAGCATGAGTTTTGCAATTGGAGGAAAAACAAAGTCTAGTGCGAACTTACTACCGCACTCTTTCTGACGCGTGGGGGCCGCAAAACTGGTGGCCTGCGGCTTCCCCGTTCGAAGTAATCGTTGGCGCTTACCTCACGCAAAATACGGCGTGGACCAATGTAGAGAAGGCGATGGCGAACCTCCGGTCCGCAAAAGCTCTCAGCGTGAACGGTATTCGCCGGCTGTCCTTAACCGAACTTGAGCGATTAATTCGTCCCTCTGGATACTTCCGACAGAAAGCTCAGAGGTTAAAAATCTTCGTCGATTTCCTGGACCGGAAGTACGGAAGCTCGCTCGCGAAACTTTTTGCACGACCTACGGCATTATTGCGCGAAGAACTTCTCGCATTGAATGGCGTTGGCCCGGAGACCGCCGATGCCATTCTTCTTTACTCCGGCAATCATCCGGTATTCGTAGTCGACGCTTACACCCGCAGAATTCTCGCTCGCCATGAAATTCTTCCGGCAGAGACGCCTTACGAAGATGTGCGCAGATTGGTCGAGGAGGCTCTAGCGCCACTGGCGGAGATTGTACAAAAGCCAGGCATCCTCTCGAGTGCGCCATCCGCTTCTGCAGTTCCACCGGCTCCGCATCCTCCAACCATAATGAGCGCGTCCAACCGAACAGCGCTCCCTCAGATCTACAACGAGATGCATGGGCTCATAGTAGGCGTGGGGAAAGGTTTCTGCAGAAAGTCACAGCCCCTATGTGACGGTTGTCCTTTACAACCCTTCCTACCTCGTTTGAAGTAAACACTTCACCCAATGGAACATGAAAGGTGACACATGAAAGTTTCAGGATTTATCTGGCTGCTTCTGTGGTTCACCTTCGTGACTGCCGGATGTTGGGGTCAAACGCTGCGCCAGGAGGCGGAAAGGGATGGCATACTGGTAAGCACCGCTGCCCGGCTGCCGCCATTGTCAGAACCAGCTTATGCCGCAACTCTAGCTCGAGAATTCAATATGTTGGAACCCGAGGATGCGATGAAGTGGGCAGCGTTACGTCCGGATGAGCGGACGTTCGACTTTCGAGAAGCGGATGCGTTGGTGCGCTTCGCTGTGGAGCACAAGATGAAAGTGCGCGGACACTGTCTCACCTGGGGGCGAAACAATCCCGACTGGCTAATGCAAGGGCATTTTACAAGTAATCAGCTCTCGCGACTCCTGCACGAACACATCACCCGCGTGATGGAGCACTACTCAGGACAAGTCTTCGCGTGGGATGTAGTCAACGAAGCTCTCGAGGAGAAGGGGACTGTTCGAGGTTCAATCTGGTATGACCAACCTGGCATTGGATTTGCCGGCCAGGGAACGGCACACATTGAGCAGGCATTCCGTTGGGCTCATGAAGCTGACCCCAAGGCTTTGCTTTTCTATAACGAGGCCGAAGGAGAATGGATGAACCGCAAGTCCGACGCGATCTACGCCATGCTCAAAGACTTTAAACAACGTGGCGTGCCCATTGATGGTGTTGGATTGCAGATGCATATCCCGTTTCTGGAGGCCGATACGTATGGTATCGCTGCAAATATTGCCCGCCTCGCCGCTCTTGGCTTGCAGGTGAACATTACCGAACTTGATGTTTCTCTGCCTCTGGATTCCAACTCGATGGTTCGTGCGGAGGACCTTCTCCGCCAAGCCGAGATTTATCGTGCAATCGTGAGAGCATGCCTAAACAGCTCTAACTGCACGGCGATTCAGACCTGGGGATTCACCGACAAATACTCCTGGATTGGTTCGCACTCACGCGGCACTCGCGGTCAGGCTCTACCGTTTGATCGAATTTACCGATCAAAACCTGCGTACCGTGCTGTATTGGACGAACTTTCCGCTGGGCGCTCGCAATCCCGTTGAATTCGTTCCTTCAGGACCCCGCAGACGCTTCCATAAACCATTCAGCATCTATAATGATTTCGTTCGAATTAACGCTGGCCGCCGAGCTCGCGACTGTAAATTTTCGTGCTGCAACCCGCCCCAATACGCGCTGTGAAGAGTTCCAAACGGAAAAGAGCTGTAGTATTGCTTGCGATCGCAGTATTCTTATTGCTTGCCATCCTGGTTTCGCAAACAGCATTCAATCAGACAATTCTAAGTCCGGATACGAACCAGCAGGTTGTGGTTTTTTATGCTCT
>PLUJ01000307.1 GCA_003165455.1 Acidobacteriaceae bacterium
GCAAACCTTACCTTACCGATTAGGGAAGGTTAGCCGACCAACCGGAAGGAATAGCGAAACGGACCGACTTGAGTATGGCCTACAGCCGGGTTGAGTCCCTCGGCTACCCATGCCGCGTGGGGCTTTTGAGGTCGTTTCTATCCTTCTTCCAGCTTCAGTCCGCCGAACGCGGACTTGCCACCGAGCGACGTATAGAAGGCAAAGCCGGTCAGCGCCGATACTGCCAACAGGGCAACCACCCCGACGCTGAAGTACCATGCCGAGGGGTCGGGAGTAAGGGGAAGCCTCAACAGGTCGCTGACAAGGGCCATTACGACCAGCGTCAACAGGCCGAATCGCAAAACCACGGCCGCTAGAAGCAGCCAGAACAAAACCCAGCCCACAACTCCGACTACGGCGAAGTTGGTTTGGGCGGAGAAGATGAGCGAGAACACCACCGCCATGGCCGCGACTACCAGCCAGTCGCGCCGCAGCAGGAGGCGCAGCAGGAACATTACAAACAACACTGCCAGGGCGACAAACGTGTCGCCTACTACGTCGTCGGCCATCAGGCCCAGCTCGAAACGGCCGCCCAGCAGCATTTGAGGGTAGAGCAGCATAGGCGGAGAATCCGGGATCCGTCCGCTCCAATAACCGGCCAGCCAGACGATACCGGTCAAGCGCAAGAGACCGCCTGCGGCCACGCCAAATAAAATATCGCGGCCCACCAGCGGATCACGAAACTCTCCGGTCAGCAGCCTCGACCAGGAAACCAGCGTCTTGGGCCAGCGCCGCCGTACCAACGGCTCCAGCGCTACGTACAACATCCACAGAAACGCGGCTATGAACAGAGACCAGGAAAGCCGCGCGACGATGAGTCCGAGCTCGGAGGAATCGCTGACATGATAACGGCCGACGAGCATCTCGAACATCGAGGCCGCGAACATGAAGCTCGCCAGCCGCCATGCGCCGCGCCGGTCCCCGCGTCCCAGCCGCAGATTGCGGCGCGCCAGCAGCGCGCTTCCCACCAGCAACAGGAGCAGCATGAGGATGAAGAATCCCTGTACCACTTTTTCTCCGGTGGTCTGCTCGTAAGGTTTCATCCGGGCAGCCCGGGTCCAAGGGGCGATCAGTTCGAAATACACCGCCTTGCCGCGATAGGACGCGGCTTCAATCCGCATGGGCGTTCCGGGAAACTCCTCCACCGCTCCGGTCCAGGCGGCGCGCGTGTCGGCATAGGTTGGCGGCGTCCATTCCGGCGCCGCTGCCGCCCAGTGGGCCGCGTCAAAACCAGCCTCGCGGAAAAGTACGCTCCAGTCCACGGCCGGGGGAGCGTCACTTTTTCCTGCCTTCTCTACCTGCGGCGGCACGATGATCAGCTTCAATAACCGGCCCTTCGGGCTGAGCCGCACCATGGTCGCGCCCGCGTCGGTGAGCGGCGGCGCCTCTTCGGAGATGGAATTGAAAAAATCGTAAGTGTAAAGCGGCTGTGGACTGCCGCGAAAATAGTAGTTGACCGGGCCGATCTCGTGATTCCAGCGGCTGCGGGCGGGCTCACGCACTGCAATGTATCGCAGAAAGTTAAGGTCGGCAGAGAAATCCTGCCAGGCATCGGCGGGTGTGTCGGAATAACCGAGGTCCCGCACCATGCTCTGGGCCCTTTCCGCCAGCACCGCCAGCGATTTCTCCATGGGTACATGTCGGATGAGCTGTGCCGGCGCTTCTGGCCAAAGCGCAAACACAATGGCAGCAACCAGCAGTGCCACACAGCTCCAGGCAATCGCCGGACGCAGGCCCTCGGTTTCGCCCGCCGCAGCTACCATTTCCGGGGAGGGTGTTTCGCCGGCAGCCAGCGCCGCCGCCAGTGGATCGCCTCCCGGCAGTGCCATTGCAACCTGGAGGGCAGACGCGGGCCGGCTGCGTGGTTCCTTCTCGACGCAACGCAGGATTACCCGTTCTACAACGGGATTCAGGTCCTGTACTAACGACGAAGGATGGGTGAACGCGCTTTCTTCCTGACGTCGCAGCAACTCGGCGACGCTCGCTCCCTCGAACGCCCGCCTCCCGGTAAACAGTTCGTAAAACACCAGGCCCAGCGAATAAATGTCGCTGCGGATGGAGGCGCCTTTGCCCGCAATCTGCTCCGGCGACATGTACCCGGGAGTCCCGGCCCGCGCTTCGCCGGCGTGCAGATCGCCGCCCAGCACCGCCAGCCCGAAATCCGTGATGCGCGCTTTGCCGCGCCCGTCGATCATCACGTTCGCCGGCTTCAGATCGCGGTGCAACACCCCCATTTCGTGTGCCGCTGCCAGACCGGCGCACAGTTGGCGCGCGATCTCCAGCGCTTTGTCGGCGGGCAGCCGTCCGATGCGCCGAAGCAGCGAACCCAAATCCTCTCCGTCGATGAACTCCATTGAGAGAAAGACCTGGCCGTCCACTTCGCCAATATCGAAAACCCGGCAGACGTTGGGATGCGAAACTTGCCTCGCGATGCGCACTTCGCGATGGAACCGGGCCAGCGCGGCGTCGTCTCCCGCGATGCCAGGCGGAAGGAACTTCAGGGCCACTACTTGCCCGAGCTTGAGGTCTTCCGCGCGATAGACTTCGCCCATGCCGCCGCGTCCGAGCAACCCCACGACTCGGTAGCGCTCCAGCAACATGGCGCCAGGAACAAAGCGGGAGCCATCCACAGAACTGCTTGATGAGATCGGGCGCGAAGGGCGCGAGGCGCGCACCGGCGTCGCCGCCTCGCCGGATCGGCTGTCGAGCGTGGCGGCAGCGGGATCCACCACCGTGGTGCCGCAGAATGGGCATGACGCGCTGGCCTCAGGAATCGGAGTCTGGCAGGATACGCAGCGCATGAAAGTGTGCCGCTTATACTAACACTGTCGCTCCGTGTCCGTAGGTCGAAGCACGTCGAAGTATGAAGATCCATTTGGATCTCACCGTCGATTGTGCCCGGATTTACGGGCAATCCGTAAGTTATCAGCTCGCCCGTTAGGTTAGTACCGAGAAACGCCCTTGCAGTGACCGATCAATCGCTGGCGAGAAACCGACTTAGCGTTACCGATGGCTGCCTGCTCCAATCATGCCGGGCCTTTGCGATTTTCAGGAGTCAGCAATTATGGCAATGATGAGGATTTGAGTGATCCTGCGTCCTCGCACCTCAACAGTGACCGTCGGGCTCTGTCACGCGCCAAACCCGCACCCGTGCAGGTTACATCCCCATCGCGGCAAAGAAGGTTGCGTCGTCGGCTCCGTTCAACGCCACCCACTCTTCGTCGGTCATCGCTTTGCGATTCTCGGTCATCGGCACAGCGTCAGGCCCGACCAGGTGACGAAGCTGCCACGTCCCGCTGCGGAACACGTCGAAGATCTTCTCGCTGATCCCGCGTAGTCATAGAAGCCGTGGACGAAGCCGAGGGCTTTGGTGCTCTTCTCGGCCCACTGTTTGGAGGGGATGTTAAGTTTCCAGAGAAGTTTTTCTTCGTTCTCACGAGCAGGATCAATGAATCCCCGGAGGTATCCTTGGGGAAGGTAGTGATCGCGTCTGCCCTTCTGCGTACTCACGACTTAAGTTTACGCTAGAGACATTCGTCCCCCCATCGTCCCCCACGGACTTGAGAAGTTTTCTGCGAATCTTCCAAGTGTTCTATTTTGTTGGCGTACCTCTCGGAACAATTTTGAACCAAATGGCTAGGGCTAGGGCATGCATCTTGAGGCTGGGTGTACGCGATACATTTCTGACAGCTCGACAACCTACTTAAGGAGGTGTACGAGGTAGGCCGAACGGGAGTTTCCTCGTACTATCCACGGCACTTGTGGTACAAAGGCCAGATTCCTCTTAATCCCGCATTCCAAAGGACTTAGCTAAGATTTCGTATTTCCTAAGGGACGGCTGCGCGTACAAAAGTGTACGAATTTAGGGGGTGCGAGCGTGATTATTCTTTTACGAATCGCCGTCTACGGAAGCGCATCGGAGCTTAGCTTTTGGGGTGTTGCGGTGACAGCGGGGAAGCGACGCTCGACATGCTATGCTTCCGACCGTGCCCGCTGCTCAAGCTCTTCGCCCTATGTATGCCTTACACAACCGCAAGAACCGGAGTCCGCGACAACCACAGTCAAGAGAGGAAATACAAAATGCACGTACTACGGCTAACTTTATTGCTCGCCCTATCTTTCTCGCTAGTTTGCGAGTCGGCGTCGGGCCAAAGCGAGCAAGGTGCTATTTCGGCCGCACGGCCGTTGGTCCTATCTGGGTCGTTCAGGGCAGCGGCGAACAAGGCTCAGAACGACATCTTAAGAAATGCAGAAGGGCGTCGATCTATTGACTAACAATTTAATTGATGAGTCGTCAAGATGGAATTTACTAAAGAAACAATCGGATGCCTCATTGGAAAATGCGAATCACAAGCAAGCAATCCAGACGCGAATTATGTGGTCCGACTGCTTACAAAAGAGCAACAACTCATTTCTGATCTCCACATTGCTTTCAATGCCGGGAAAAACGATGGCAGCTTCGATCTGGCTGATACGAAGGCCCTTGACTGTAATGCCTTCGTTGAGCAAGTACTGGACGGAAAGAACCCGACCTTCGGCTCGTGTACCGGCGTAGAACCTGACCATCGAGGAGAACTTCATACCGAGACAGCGAAAGGGTCAACACCAGTGGGTGCCTCCTTGCCGTCGCCTTATACCACCCCGTCAAACAATTGACCGATGTTCACGCTCGTCTGTAAGAGCGCACTTCCGCGGCAAGGGTTCAATTACACGCTCGGCAGCTTGGTCCAAAAGGCTGTTTGCACCTTCGAAACCTCTTGACCGAGGGTTCCCTTCCCCGGGGTAGCCAAATCACCCTCAAAATGGGCTCCGTTGCGAAATGGGAATTCGACGCTTGGTTCTAAAAAGCGAGACTTCTCAATTGCCGAAATTCTATTCTTCGAATCTTTCAGAAAGTAAGATCCAACGGCGCTGCCAAGCACAACTCACCCGAACCGTTCTTCATCTTCTAATTGACAGACTCAATTTCTCAGTTAACAAAAGCTGCCGTTTGGCACAGTCTATTTACAGTCCATTAAGAGTGCCTTACAATGTCTACGGTAGTAAAAAGAGCGTCCCGGCGCTCTGCAAGTGGTTGAAGGTACGTAGGAAGGAGTTTTCAAATCCCCCCTTCCGCACCAACGAAATTATTTCTGAACAAATTAGGAAGCCATGATTATTTTCGTCACTATCATTCACGTGATTGTCTGTCTGTTTTTAATTATTGTTGTCTTACTGCAAAGCGGTAAGGCCGGCGATATTTCTGCGGCTTTCGGAGGACAGGGCAGCCAGGCGGCCTTCGGTCCGCGCGGAGCTGCGACGGCACTTTCAAAGGCCACCACGATTTCGGCAGTGTTATTTATGCTGACGTCGGTCACGCTTTCCATTAACGCTATCAAACATAGTGGACCGAACTCCGTGTTGCAGGGAGTGAAGTCAGCGCCAGTGAAAACCGCACCACCTCCAGCCCCTGCGAATCCGACGCAAAAGTAAGGCGCTTTTTTCGGCTACAATGGGGTGTCCCGGATGCCCGATTACGGGTTTCGCCGTAATTGTGTTTGGTCGATCCCGGTGCTAACATTTAATTTAGTAGTTACCTTGTTAGGAGGCATCCTATGGCTGATCAAGATGGGGGCGGTTTTGTTTGGTTTCTGGCCGGTTTAGGCTTGGGCGGATTGATCGGCGTTCTCTACGCGCCACGCGCGGGCAGTGAAATTCGCGAAGAATTGAAAGCTCGGGCCGAGCAGGGCCGTGAGTACGTACGCACCCGAGCCCGCGACGCTCGAGAGCAGGCTTCTGAGTGGGTAGATAAGAGCCGCGACGCCGTAAGCCAGCAGAAGGACCAATTCCGTGCAGCCTACGAGGCTGGCAGACAGGCTTACCAGGAGTCGACCTCGGAAACCGCCCCGGCCAACAAGATCTAGCCTGAAAACATAAGTTTCGCAACCCGCAGGCTCTGCCAGGGGGCTTTCACAACATGGATAATCTACTCATCATTTTCATCGCGGTCACTGCGGCTGCAGTAGTTCTTCAGGCAGGGATTTTGGTCGCACTTTTTTTGACGGTGAAGAAGACCGTAACAAAAATGGAAGCGGTGGTGGACAACGTCACGAGCAAAACCTTGCCTTCGATTGAATCGGTGAATCTGATGGTGACCGATCTGCGTCCGAAGGTGGAAAAAATCTCGGACAATCTGGTGCAGTTGCATCCGAAGATTTTGCAGATTATCGACAGCCTTGTTGAGTTGCAACCCAAATTCAAGACCGTAATGGAGAACGTGGCCGACACCACTACATCAGTGCGATCTGAAGTTCAGCGTGTGGATGCAACCGTAAACGACGCGGTCGATCGTGCCCGCCTGCAAATTATTCGCGCGGACGAAATGCTCACCCGAACTTTTGACCGTGTGGAACATACCTCTGAGGTTGTGGCTAAGACGGTTGTTTCGCCTGTGCGCCAGGTANNTGGCGTAACTGCCGGTGTGGAATTCCTGCTGGGCAATCGTCCTCGGAAGAACGGCGATAACCGCAATGCGCGGCGGCCCGTGCCGCAGGATGAGATGTTCATCTAAGATTCTAGGTAATCCAACCGCCGCCGACGACGATCTCTGCGTCGTAGAACACGGCGGCTTGGCCCGGTGTGATGGCGCGCTGCGGCTGGTCAAAGGTTATCAAAACCTCATCCTCGCCAATTTTTTCCATAACTGCTGGAGCGGGTTCATGGCGGTGGCGGATTTTAACGG
>PLUJ01000294.1:0-237 GCA_003165455.1 Acidobacteriaceae bacterium
GGTTAAGAACCGTCGGCGTGGTTGGGATCGGGCTGGCTTCCTGGTTTAGCCTGGCTTGCGGCGGCGGGAGCAGCAGCAGTGCGACCACTACTTCAACGTCAACAACGAACGGGAACTCGCAAACTGGGGCGAATGTGGCGCCTATCGTGATTAACTCCGGGCCCGCTGGAGGGTACGCCGATGGCGCGTTCGCTAACGTGACGGTGTGCGTGCCGGGAACATCGACTTGCCAGACCG
>PLUJ01000294.1:261-1170 GCA_003165455.1 Acidobacteriaceae bacterium
TGGGGTCCGGTGCAGACGGCGGATGTTGAGATTGCGGGAGAAAAAGCGAGTTCGCTTCCTATTCAAGTGATTAACGGCAGTGAATTCTCGGTTCCAAGCGGCTGCACGAAGTCCAGCTCGAACTCCGCGGACACGTTGGAAACGTTAGGGGCGAACGGGATACTCGGAGTTGGACTGTTTACGCAGGATTGTGGTGCGGCGTGCGTGCAGACGGGTACGACTAATCCGGGGCTTTATTACGAATGTTCTTCCACTTCAAGCTGCCAATTGACGGGGGAAAGCCTGACGCAGCAAGTACAAAACCCGATCTCGCTTTTCGCCAAGGATAACAATGGAGTGATCATCGAGTTGCCGGCGGTTTCCTCGCCGGAGGTGACGCTCAGTGGATCATTGATTTTCGGAATTGGAACGGAATCGAATAATGCGTTGAATGGGGCCACGATTTATACGGCGAACGACTACGGGGATTTTACGGCCACATACACCGGAGTCAGCGGCAAGGCTGGTTCCTACACCAGCTTTATCGACAGCGGATCGAACGGATACTTTTTTCTTGATTCAGCGATTCCAGGAATACCGGATTGCGCGGATGTGGGAGGATTCTATTGTCCGGCAACCACCCAAAATATCACGGCGACGGTGCAAGGAGCCAACGGCGCAAGCGATTCGGTGAGCTTCAGCATTGCGAACGCGGACACTTTGTTCAATACAGATAATGGGAATGATACGGTGTTCTCGCAACTGGGCGGTCCGGCGATGGACACCTTCGACTTTGGCCTACCCTTTTTTTTTGGCCGGAACGTGTACACGGGAATGCAAAGCTCGGCTTATCCCGATGGCTATTGGGCTTATTAAGGTGCAATCCTAGAAGGCTGCTGAAAAACTCCTTTTGCCAGCGAAGGGCACACC
>PLUJ01000294.1:1213-1545 GCA_003165455.1 Acidobacteriaceae bacterium
AAGTCTCTTTTGATGCTTGCCAGCAATTTCCTAGTCGGCACTCGTTTCAACTCTTCCCGTTTTACCTTCTCATCCATCGGAGGTTCCCTGTGACTCTAATTGACGTTATAAACCTGTTCGACACCGACGACAAATGCCGCGAATTGTTGGTTCGTCTGCGCTGGCCGAACGGCGTTGAATGCGTGCGCTGCAAAGGCGCGGTTGTGGAACTGGAAACAGTCAAGCAACTGTTCTACTGCAAGGGCTGTGATTATCAATTCACTGTCACCGCTGGCACGATCTTCAACGATTCCCATTTGCCCTTGCAGAAGTGGTTTCTTGCGACGTTGCTG
>PLUJ01000294.1:1553-44019 GCA_003165455.1 Acidobacteriaceae bacterium
TGGTATCTCTGCCATCGCATCCGGGCAGCCATGAAGGAAGTTGAACGGCCCATGATGGACGGCACTGTCGAAGTGGATGAAACTTACCTCGGCGGCAAACAACACACGTACAGCAAAGCAGGATACGGAGATTCCAATAAGCAGATCGTGGTTGGCATCCGGCAACGTGGCGGCGATCTCCGATTCTTTCATGCCCAAGACGTGAAGGCAGGAACCTTGGCGCAGTACGTCCGCGAAAACGTGAGTGAAGACGTTGAGGTAATCGTTACAGACGAACTCAACACCTATCCCACGGCGTTCCGGGACACCGCTTTTGCTGCGAAGCACAAGACGATCAAGCATAAGGCGAAGGTCTATGTTGACGGAGATATCCACACAAACACCGTAGAATCGGCATTCTCGCTCTTGAAACGCGGGATCATTGGCACATGGCATCGCATCTCTGCAAAGCATCTCGCAGCCTATCTGGACGAAATGACTTTCCGTTTCAATCGCCGGAAGTCCTCGACCCTGTTCCTGGATACCTTGCGTCATATGGTCACTGCCCCTGTTTTGACGTTTGAGAAGTTAACGGCTTAGGCGGCAGCAGCGAAAACAATCTCGTTCCCCAGTAGTGGACGAACATCTGCCTCACTTCTGCCGTGTCATACTTTTCCTCCAGACGATCAATATCATCTCTGTGGTATGTGCCCCAGCCGGGCTTTCCGAGCCGACAAGACACAACCTGAATAGGTCCGCCAACCCCATCGGCGGTTTCTTTCATCAAGTGAGTTACGAACACAGCCATTGTTATGGCTGGCGTTATCAAGCAAGAAGGGTCATACATGCTTTCGAGCACAAATCGACCAAGGGAAGTGTCCATCCCTGCACATGCATAGTGTTCTTCCACCGACAAACAGTTGCCTTGGCGGACATCAAGAAAACACAGTCGGGTAATATATTTCTTATGATGAGTCCACAAGCCGACCACGATTTGTAACCCCGCCCGTTTGTACTTTGAATGAAGGCTCTGAGCAATGAACTCAATGGCTTCATGCAATCTCGACCAATCAACATCATCGTTCTCGTTTTCCAGTACTTGAAACATCTTGTCACTAAATCTCTTGATTATGTCTGTGTCTCCAGAACAGGCCCACGCCACACCCCACCGATCTCGGTTATAGTGCCTTACCTTTTTGACATCTCTCTTGCTTACGCCATCCGTTTCACGAGAATCAGAACAAATTACTAATCCAGTTTCACATACGATGCCGACAATAAACGTCATTCGACTTCTCCTGACAAGAGGCTTGGGGTTCATACTTCTCCCCCAGCAAGAATTTTGTCAAGTGAATAATCTTGAGTGAACTCGTGCCCTTCCCAAAACACTCCCAAAGCGGAGTTTTTCAGCAGCCTGCCAGAAGCTAATCAGTCGATTTCTATTTCAGAGCCAGGCGAGATTGGTGCAGGCTGGAGATGCGGGAGATCGCAGCGACCATCATGCTGGAGAGCAGTTGCATGGTGGCTACATCCTTTTCATCGAATGCACTGGGCGAGGACGAGAGAACTTCGAACACGCCGAGAGTGCGACGGTAATAACGCAGCGGTGAAACCAGAATGGAGCGGACGCCGAGACGGCGGCAACTGGCGAGATCGACGCGGGGGTTGCGCTCGGCGTCATGGCAGAGCATGACTTCTCCGCTACGAACGGCTTCGGCGGAGATGCCGGCGTCGGTTTGTAGGCGAACGCCGAGGTCGGGCGCGGTGCGTCCTGCGCGGGCGCGGCAGACGATCTCATCGCCGGCGCGGAGGGCGATGGCAGCCCCTGTGGCTCCGGTGAGGTGCTGGGCGCGTTCGGTAATCGCGCTGATCGCAGGTTCAAGGTCGAGTTCAGCCGCGTGAATTTCAACTTCTTCGCCAGCATGCACCGCTCTAAATCCAGAGACTGGATGCGTAGCATTGGCTACGCGCAACTGACTGCGGAGGGCGGTGGAAGGTACGCGATTCTGGTGGTCGGCAAACTTCGAAACCTGAGGATCCGGCACGGTGCGCAGCAGATCGCGCACAAGGCTGTCGAGTTCGGAGTCCGTGATGAGATGAGCGGTTTGCTGGTTGCGAAGAGATCCGCCCATGACCCGGGAGAGATTCAATAATGAGGTGTTGCCGCAAGCCAGACAATACGGGCGGCTGTTGCTGCTGATCAGCTCACATTGAATGCAAAACGTGGCGGACTGCAAGGATATGAAGTTGACGTCTTTGAACGTGTCCCCGTAGATAGTCCTGCTGGAAAATCCAAGCATGAATGCGTATCCCTCAAAGAATCCTTAGCAATGCGGCGAAGATTAAGGTAAACAGTGACAGCGAAGGGAAAAAGTGGCGGTAGTGGTTCCAGCTGTGGAAAAGGCGGGCGCGATGATTTTAAGTCCAGAAGAGTAGAGAAATAACCTCTCGAGCGAAAGAAGGCAATGAGCGGCGCACACGCTTTGTGCAAGATCCTGCAACACTAGAGGGTTTTCCGTAGGGTCTTTTTTCTTGCAGTCTAGGTATTGATCGACGGTTCCAGCTGGGTTACACTTACGAGACATCGAGGCAGAAATGTCTCGAATCATGGGGGAATCATCATGCAGTGGACAGCACCAGCTTTCGAAGAAGTTTGTTTGAATTGTGAGATTAACTCGTACGCCAGCGCGAAACTTTAACCCTTGCAGCCCTCCCTAGTCCTTACAAGTTGCAGCGCCTATCCCGGTAAGGAATAGGTGTGCCCCGTCGGCTCTTATGTCGGGTGCGAAGACCTGAATCTGCTCTAAATCATCTATACCTACATTAACCAGCTTGGGCGGCCATCAGGCCGTGCTCATCCCGCTCGGGATGAGGGATGACTTGCAGAGCGGGTTGCAGGGTGCGATCAAGGGCATCCGCTAAGGCAATGGGGAACTCCGACGTCACGAGATTGATGTCTACTTGAAGATCGCGTTGCGAGCGCAGACGGTGAACGAGCATGGCACCGCGATGTTTACTGGTAGAACTGACCATATCCACGGATAAGGTCCACATGGCCAAGCCTTCCAGCGAATTCCCTCCAGAATTTTTAGTCCAGTGAAGTGAAATGTCTCCGCGGCGGTGGGATGATGCCGTATCGAGGCCGGAGTGGGGATGGAACTCGCCCGGGAAAAGCTTGAATCGCACATCGAAACCGTCGAAGTCATTGGAGCCGAACGCGGCTTGGAGCACGCGGCCAATTTGATCGTATTCGCGGACGACTTTGAGTTCTTCGGTGGCGCGGCGGATCGCAAGATTATTGATTACAATCTGACGCTGCTCAAACGTACGCTGGGCTACGCGGGCTAATTCACCGAGTTCCAGGTATCCGAGACGTTGAACGCCGACCCAGATGCCGGTACCGACCACAGCGAGGACCAGGCCAAGAGAACTACCCGTGGGCCAGAGCAGGAACAGACTGAGTAAAGCAAAGATGGCAGAGACTCCGTAGAGCAGAATGACGACGTCCCGGTGGGACATGCCATGCTGCAAGAGTTTGTGGTGGATGTGCTCGCGGTCGGCAGTAAAGAGCGGACGTCCGCTGATTAAGCGGCGCAGGATGGAGAGCGTAGTTTCCAAGATTGGCAAGCCGAAGGAAACCACGGGAATGGCAACGGCGACGATGGTGGGAGCCTTTTGAGCTCCAGCGAGAGCGAGGGCGCTGAGGAGAAATCCGATGAAGAGGCTGCCTGAATCGCCCAGGAAAATAGTGGCAGGATTGAAGTTGAAGCGAAGAAAGCCGAGGATCGCACCGGCCAGCGCGATCGACATCACGGTGACGAGGGAATATCCGTTGAGCAGGGCGACCACGAACGCAACCATGGTCGAGAAGAGAGCCGATCCGGCGGCTAAGCCATCGAGGCCGTCGATGAGATTAAACGCGTTGGTGATTGCCAAAACCCAGAGAATGGTGAGGGGCAAACCTAAGAACCAGGGCAGTTGATGTTCGCCAAAGAGTACGGGGATGTTCAGAATTCGCAGGCCACCGGCAAAAAGCATTGTGGCCGCGACGCCCTGGACCGCGAACTTGATGTAGGGTCCGACCGTATAGAGATCGTCGTAGACTCCGAGAAGAAAGATGAGTGAAGCTGGGACCAGGATGGTGGCAAGCGTTCTAAATGTAAATGCGGAATGTAAAACGGGAATGTAAGAACCGACGGTTACGGCGACCACCATGCACAAAGAAAAAGAAATGAAAATGGCCACGCCTCCGAGGCGCGGCAACGGTCTGGAGTGCATGTGTCTCTCATTGGAGGGAACGGCCACCCAGCCTCGACGAGAAGCGACATCGCGAACATAACGAGTGAGGGCGAATGAGAGTAAAAGCGATATGAAAAAAAGCCCGAAGAAGACTACCGTCAACGATCCCCCCTTCTGCCGGCGGTCACGAAGTTAGCGTGTCGATATTAGCGACAGCAAAGTATTGCAGTAGCTAAGGGCTGCTTGGTAGTGAGTATGCGGGTTCCCTCCGCTTAGGGCTGGGATGTGAGGTGGGAATCAAACAGCAATCAGGCGGCAGCAATTCCCTTCAGGAGGGTGGAAAGCGAGGTTCCTTTTCGGTCTCGAAAAAAATGGAGGCGGTGAGGGGGTGAAGGGCTGTGCTAAACTTTGCAGCGATCTTTATTCGCAATTCGCAATTCGCAATTCGTAATTCGTAATTCGTAGCGATATTTCTTTGCGAATCATTCTTTGCAGCGATCTTTCTGCAACCTGGAGCATGTAATGGAGTTCGGCAGAATTAATTTTGGCCGCAAGGGCGACGTGCTTCCGTTGGTTTTGGCTGTGCTTCTGAGTTGCGGGTTTACAGCATTCGCACAGCAGGCTTCACCCGCCAGTGGAAGTTCTGTGCCTGCGCTGCCTGCGGGGCTGCCAATTTCTCAAGCTGCTATCAAAAGTGGCGATAACAGCAAGTCTGCGGAACAATCCGAATCGCAAGTTCGTTTAGGAGCCGGAGATCTGTTGGAGGTGAGCGTCTATAACGTGCCGGAGCTTTCCACGAAAGCGCGGGTGGGCAATGCCGGCGATTTGTATCTTCCGCTGATTGATTACGTACATGTTGGCGGTCTTACGGTGGAAGAGGCGCAGAAGTTAATACAGAAACGGTTGGAGGATGGCGGATTTGTTCGTTCCGCGCACGTAGCAATTTCTCTTGACGAGTCCGTATCGGAGGGCGTGACAATAATCGGCGAAGTGACGAAACCCGGCATCTATCCATTCCTGGGAGATCGTAAACTCTATGACTTCATTTCGGCGGCGGGCGGATTTTCGGCGGCGGCAGGGAGAAAGATCAGCATCATGAGGCAGCATGGCGCTGCGATTACGCTGAACCTGCCGAGAAATCTAGCGGACGATTTGCAAGACGATATCGAAATTTTGCCGGGCGATACGATTTCGGTGCCGCGGGCACCGATCATTTATGTGGTTGGAGATGTGGGCAGGCCCGCGGGATTGCTGGTGGATAACGGCAATCTGACGGTGTTGCAGGCGCTGGCATTGGCCGGGGGTACGAATCATACCGCCAAGATGAGTGGAGTTCGCATTATTCGCAAAGGTCCGGATGGAATGACCGAAACGCGAGTCCCGCTGAAAAAGATGTTAGAGGCGAAAGCTCCGGACGTGAATTTGCAGGCCGATGACATCCTCTTTGTGCCGTTGAGCGGGATGCGGGTGGCCGCTTCGGAGAGCGTGCAAGCGGCGATTTCCGCTGCGACAGGACTGGCCGTGATTGCCGCCCACTGATGAGCGAAGAGAAGAGTTAAGCGGCGGCTTCGGTTGGTTGCGGTTTCGGCAACTGCAACAATTCTTCGAGAACCTCGATGTATTTCTCCGCCGTGTGTCGGCGCGAATATTTTCGCAAAATATATTCTCTGCCATTACGTCCGAGGTCGCGAGAAGTTTCGCGACCGCGTTCCAACTGGCGGATGGCATTCACCAGCGCGGCGGAATTTTCCGGTTCGATGGCGATGCCGGCGTGGGCTTCCTGCAAGATTGAACGGGCTTGACCGCCGACGTTTNNGCCGACGCCTAATATTACGGGACGCGCGCAAGCCATAAATTCAAGCATCTTGGTGGGAATCACGGTTTTGAACAATTCCGTGTTTTTGAGAAGCACCAGGCAGGCATCGGATGCGCCGATGTAAGAAGGAATCTGTTCGCGAGGTTGTTGAGGGACGAATTGGAGATTGGTTAGACCGCGATTTCGCGCCAGGGCGGTGATTCGATCTTTTTCAGCGCCTTCTCCGACGATCAGAAAACTGATTCTTGGATTTGTATCCTGAAGTTGCGCGGCGGCGGAAATTACGGTGTCGAGTCCGTGGGCCATTCCGATGGTACCGATGTAGGAGACGACGAACTTTCCCTCTAATCCAAGTTGGTTCCGCAAAGTGGTTGCGGGTTGTGGGGAAAACATCTGGGTTTCGACACCATTTTCGATCACCGAAATTTTCTCTCGCGGAACTTTCCAATTCTTCACGAGGAAATCTTCGAACGCCGGGGTGACCACAACCACGCGATCGGATTGCCGATAGAGGAAGCCCGCGATCCGCGCCAGCGTGCGGTGCAACGGCGAATTCTTGTTGCCCATGCCGACGGCGACCAGGGATTCAGGCCAAAGGTCGCGCACTTCGAAAATAAACGGCACGCGCTTCGTACGAGCAATCCACCAGCCCGAAAGGCCTACCAGTAACTGCGGTGAGGTTGCGATCACAACATCGGGACGGGAGAGGAAGAGTCCGGCAATTGCCGCGGAAACACTGAATGAACTGTAATTAAGAATGCGCTCGAAAGGTCTCCGGTTTGGAAAAGGAAGAAGCCAGGTGCGAAACACATGAATGCCGTCGATGTGCTGGCGTGCGATCATACGCCTGAAACGTCCGCGGTACTCGGTGGGCACGATGCCGGTTGGATGGTTGGGAAAGCCGGTTAGCACCGTGACCTCATGACCGGCGTGGACCCAGTGGCGTGACAGTTCAACGACTCGCGCAGCGGGAGCCCCCATCTCCGGCGGGAAGTATTGCGAGATGTAAAGAATTTTCATTCGGTTCCGGGCGATTCGTGCGCCACGTCAGGAAGCTTGATCGAAGCCCTGAAATTTGTTTCCATATTCGCGATTGAAAAGATCTTTTATGGTGATTGCGTGGCCTAAGCAACGCGATTGCTCCAACGCGAACGTAGCCAGCATGGTACTGACAGTTTCGCGGAAGGGTATGGGAGATTCCGAACCGTTTTGAATCGCGGCGATGAACGCTTCCCACTCGGCTTGATGGCCTTTGTCTTGCCGCAAGAAGGATCGAAACACTGTCCTGTGGCCGCCGCGAACTAATTCCAGTCGCCGAAAATCTTCGAGCACCGCCACCGCGCTGCCGCCGAAGACCTCGATGCGTTCCTTGGAATAGGATCTATCGCCGTTCGCAAGATAGGTGATGGTTCCTTGCGAACCGTCGGTGAAACGGAGCGAACACACTACATTGTCATTGCTGTATCGCCCAGAATTCGGCAGGCTGCGGGCTTCAACTTCGACCGGAGACGAGTCGGTAAGGAAGCAAAGAAAATCGACAAAGTGGCAGACCTCGCCGATGAGGCGGCCTCCGCATTGGAGTGGATCGTTCAGCCAATGGTCTGGCGCGAGAGAACCTGCGTTGACCCGGTAATGCAACGCTAGCGGCTCGGCGGTTTGCCGCAAGAAGTTTTTCATCCGGACGGCCAGCGGCGCGAAACGGCGATTGAAGCCAACCAATAGGAGTTGCGCTGCAGGGGTTGATTCGTACGCAGTTGAGATGTCGACGAGCTCTTCTTTGGTAAGGCAAAGAGGCTTTTCACAAAAGACGTGCTTGCCAGCCTTCAATGCGGATAATACCTGTGCCGCGTGCAGGTGATGACGTGTAGCGATCACTACCGTGTTGACCGAAGGATGGTCGAAAACGTCACGCTCTTCCGTGGAACAAGAACGAAATCCGAACTTGTTGGCGGCGTGGCGTGCGTGAGAACCGCTTGCAGCGTTTACTACAGAGAGTTCAACGCCCGGAATTCTTTTGAGGATGGGAAGTATTGTGCCGGTGGCGAAGCTTCCCGCGCCAAGCAATCCTATTTTGACGGAGTTCGCAGGGACGATTGTTCTTGATACTGGCAGGTCGATGTGTTGAGCCTGCTTCGCGTTATCGGGATAGGTGATTAAGACACCGAGAATATTTTCGCGAGCCGCAGAGTTGATCAGTTCGTAAGCGCCAGAGGCACGGTCGACGGAGAATCGGTGCGTGATCAGGAGATCGAGATTCAGTTTTCGATCCGCAAGAAGCGCGAGAAACGCTTCCATGTTTCGAGTTTCGGTCCAGCGCACATAGCCAATGGGGTAGTCGATTCCCTTCTGCTCGTAGGCTGCGTCGTAGCGTCCCGGGCCATAGGAACGGGAGACGCGGAAGTCCAATTCCTTTTCGTAAAAAGCTCTTCGTGGAATGTCCATGCCAATCGTTCCCACGGCCACAACGACGGCACGATTGCGCGCGACCGAGCCGGCAAGATTGACTGGCTCGTTGCTGGAGGATTGCGCGGTGATAAGAACGGAATCAACTCCGTGCCCGGCGGAGTGTTGCAAGCAGATCTCGTGGAAGTCGAAAGAGGAAGGGCTTACCGCATCCGCACCCAGACGAAGCGCTAAATCGGCGCGTTCCTGAGACAGATCCATTCCCAAGACGCGGCAGCCCGCGGATTTGAGAAGCTGAACGGATAATTGACCAAGCAACCCAAGGCCGATCACAGCTACGACATCGCCAAGCTTAGCGTCCGCATTGCGCACACCATGCAGAGCAACAGATCCGAGCGTTGTGAAGGCGGCTTCATCGAAGCTTACGGCACTCGATGGAATTCGCGCGAGTAACAGGCGTGGGATGCAGGCAAACCCCGCGTGCACGGCATGACCAGCACCCGCACAGGCGACGCGGTCGCCGGGATTCACATCGACAATTCCTTCGCCAACAGCAATCACGGTCCCGGAGCTGCTATAGCCTAAAGCGCTGGGCTGGTCGAGGCGGGAGCGAACCGAAGATACGGTCGCCAGGACACCATCGCGGCTTATTTTGTTCAAAACCTCGCGAACTAAATCAGGACGCATTCTGGCTTTTTGCAGCAGATTTTTTCCTGCGAATTCGGAAGAGGCACGCTCTGTGCCGGGCGATACGAGGGAAGCCGCGGTACGAACGAGCACACAACCTGGCAACAACTTCGGCGCGGGAACTTCCGTGACCGTGATCTCAGCGGTGCGAGCGTCCTGAAATACTTGTTTCATACGATTTGCGAACTCAGTGTTGCTGCGGCGTGATCTTCGGCTGACTGCCTGGAGCGAGGTTCACTCGATAAATCTCACCTTGATTAAATTCTTGGCCATTCGAGTTGACGGTCGCAGAATCGTCCCGCAAAACTAGAACGTCTCCACCTTGTAATTCGAGACTGCATCGTTCCTCTGCACGAAGCACTGTCACGAAGCGGACCGGCAGCAGCGATCGAGTTTGGTAAAGAATCGAAATTGCAGGGCGAAGATCACTGTAGGTGGCTGCCTCCCATCCCAGCAAGTGCATGTTGGGATGCTCCACGATTTTCCCGTGAAGTGGGTTCCCTGCCCTTATGACTGCGGGATTACCTGGAGCGCTTGAAAAAACATTCCACGTAAGGCGGGAATGCGCGGCTTTCAGCAGCACTTGAAACGGCGCATCTGAAATTTCAAAAGGAAAATCGGCCGTCAGCCAGTGCAAGCAGATGTCATGCTGACCGGTCCCTTCAAGATCGTCGATGATCACCCATCCTGAATCCTTCAACCATTGCACCGTACGCCGATGGGTGACCCCGAGCCGCCGGTATCCATCGTGCTCGCCCTGAAAGCGATCCGGGCAGGCATTGCCGTTGCACGACGATAAGTTTCCGGATGCTTGCGCCCAGTCAACCCAGAGAAAGCGTCCGGCGCGCCGCATCTGATCCTGGTGATCAACCGTGATTGTGTTATGAATCGCGGTTCGAGCGAAAGCGTTACTCCATGGCGGCGGTCCGTTATACAAGTAGGTTCCGGCGTCGCGAGCGAGGTTGATGCCGTTCCACCACAGGTCGGCGTGCAATTGATCCGCTTGAAAAGGGCGGCGAGTGTAGCGTGCCGCACGGATGAGCGCCCACGATGCAGCATCGCCTACGCGGAAGTATCCAGTTTCATTGGTAGGAGGCTTGGAGAAGGCGGCCGGTCTGAATGCTTCGGCAGGTTTGATGCCGAACCAGAGGAGAGCTTCGTTCCAGGGTCCAGAGGGCAACGCGGGGCGCTGCAGAATGGCGGAGCCGAGTTGCAACAGCGGGCGATAGTCGCGGTAGGCGCCGGAAGAGAGCGGAAGAATCAGGCTGCCATCGTCGGAACCATAATTTGGAACGAGGCCACTCGCGGGGTCGGGCCAAGCTCGAAGGAAATCGAAGGACGCCGCTGCGCGCTCGCGGATGTCAGGGTGGAGAGGCGCGTCGTAAATTTCGGCGAGGCGCAAGGTCCACAGTAGAAGATGCAGGATCATGCGCTGGTAATTGAAAGAGTGCTGCTGCGAAACGCCTTCTGGAGTGAACTGATCCAGAACTGCGTGGTGCAATAGCTGCGCGCCGGAATGCTGCCAACGGTTCGCGCCGGATAATTCAGGGTAGAGGGTGCCGGCGGTCCAAAGGCCTACGGCCTCGCTGATCAGATGATTGCTGCGCTGCGAGCGGGCGTAGTCTACGGTTTGCGCGGTGCGCCAGGCGTTGGCAGCGATCATGGAAACGAGCTTGCCGGCACGTTCGTCCGTGGTAGCAGGCGAGTGGATAAATCCATGCAAGGCGAACGACCAGGCGACGATGCGGAGGGCACACTCCTGGCCGCAAATCCACAACGGACCTTCCATGGGCGGACTATGCTCGGCCCAGTCTTCGATTGCCCTCCAGAAGGCTTGTGGGAATCGCTCATCGCCGCTAAGGGCATACGCCCGCAATAGCGGATATACGAATAGAAATCGTGAAGGCTCTAGGATAAATTTGAGATCGCCGTAGGAGGGCGAAGCAAAACGCATATCCGTCCACGGTTGCCGGGGAGAAACGGTTTGGGTGGTTACGGGATTGCGAAACCATTGTGGAGGCAATCCGCAATCGTAAGACAATGCTCCGAAGTACGGCAGTTTTCCAGCGAGGATGCGCTCAGCTTCGGCGAGAATGGATTCTTGGGCTCCGGAGTCGAGGACATTTCGAATCTCGCGTCCCAATTTTCTTGGGTCTTCAAAGATGAATCGTTGCGTGCCGTTCAGGCGAGCCGCGCGGAAAGCCTCGACGGGAATGTCTGGCGCGATGCGCTCTAAGTTCCATGAACTCCAGCCTTGCACAGACTGCATCTTGCGGGACAGGATGCCGCTACCACGCTGAAATTCATAATGTAGGCGTAGCAGGCCGTCGCGCATCCCGAAAGTTCGTCCGGCTTGAAGCATGGTACGTACTTTACTCATGCTGTGTCCTGGCTAGATCGCGGCTTGTTGGTTAAAGATTCGGCGGCCTTGGCCTGGAGCCAATCATGCATGACGAAGAATTGGCGGTCATCAGCGGTATTTGGTTGAGGCGCCGGCGATATCTCGCCGCGCTGGAGGGCGGCAACGGCCTGCGGAATTTTTTCTACGCCGAATGCGATGAGACGATGGCGCAGATCGCTAAGAGAATTGCATCGGCTGGCAGCAGGAAATTCATAGCGTCGGAGGATTGGACCGGTGTCGATTCCGGTATCCATAAAGTGAATGGTGACGCCGCACGGAGCGTTTGTAAGGAGGGACCACTCCGGGCTGCTCATGCCGCGTACTTCGGGGAGCAATCCGAGATGAACGTTGAGTACTCCCAGGCGCGGGATCTCGAGGACGGAACTCCGCAAGATGTTGCCGCCGGTGAAAACAATTAAGTCAGGGGACCACTCTCGTAGGCGGATCTGAGCGTCTTGGTTGTTCTGAGTTTTGCAGATCGCCACCGAGAAATCATAAAAGGCAGCCACTTCGCGGAGATTGCGAAAAACGATTCCGCCGCGTTTAAGCATGGGCTCGAGATAAAGGTTACTCGTCCGGGCGTGACCTGCCCTGTGCGGAATGAGCTTTGCGCGCGCGTACTGGGCTACTCCGTGCAGGCCCCACTGTCCCACTTTGCGCAGAGCGGTTTGCGAGTCCAGGGAGGAAAGGGCAAGCGCGCCCACCGGAACATATCCCGCAGCCGCGAGATTTGCCGCCATGGCACAGGCAGTTTCGCTGTACACGCTTGGACTCAGGATTACGATGCGCATTGCAAAACTTTTACTCCGCTTGCCGCATAGGACTGCTTCAGCCGTTCTTCGAGCAAGAGTGCGTCCGCGAAAAACTTGCACCCCCAACTGATGTAACGCAGTGGTTGATAGCGTCCCCAGACAGGATAAGAGCCGCTGACTCCACCTGATACTCCACGCGAACCGCGCAATGAGATCGGCTGCTTGAGCATCTCATTCATTTTGAGAGAGGCATTCAAGTAGCGCAGATCGTCAGTGATCTCAAACAAGCGCAGCCACACGCACGCCATCTGGGCGTTTCCCGTCAGGCAGGCATAGTGCGGCGTTCCTTTGAAATTCGCTTCGTATTCGCCGGACAGAACTTTGTTGGTTTCGAATTTTCGCAACAGTACCCATGAAGACGTGGCGACAAGCTCGATGGCATCGCTGCGTTGCCGCAGGATGGCGCACTCGAGGACTCCCTGGAGAACGTACGCTATAAAGTGCAAGTAGTTGGGATGGCCTTGCAGATTAATGCCGTCCACCCATCCGCTGGGCCGGAAGTAGGACAAAGCCCAATCGAGATTCTTCTCCGCCGCCACTCCGTAGTGATCGTCATTCGTGTGGGCTGCCAATTCGGCCAGGGACCACGCAACCATCGTGTAGTAGGTGTGAGCGGTGTTCTGGTAAGCACCGGCGCCCGACCATGAGCCATCCTGTTGCTGCACGTGCACCAGCCAATCGCCCGCCGCAACAGCCGACTGCAGGATTTCTGAACGCCCAGTCTCGACGTGAGCACGGACGAGGCCATGCAAAATCTGGCCCGTGTTGAAAACGGAAGGGAGCGCTCCGCTGCCATGTAGTCCTCCAGGAAATGCGCCCATAGGCAACTGCAATGAAAGCAGCCAACGCTCCGCTCGGTTCGCGGCGGCATACGCAGCATGGTTTCCGGTTGATCGAGCAAAATCATAGAGGGTTGGAACGATGTAACCGGTTACTTCTGGATAAGATTCTGAATAGCCTGTCAGCAAACTGTAATAGGCGGCGATACCGCCATCATCACGTTGCGCGTCGAGGATCCATCGCACCAGCGCGTCGAGGACATCGGCGCTCTGGCGCTTGCTCGTTGTGTAGGAGTACAAATGGCGCTGCTCGAGCGAAATATGGAATGTGTCCGATGCGAGCTTTCGTACGACAGGGGCCAATCGTTGCGGAGCACGCAGCAGGCCCGTCGCTTCGGTGACCGCCCTGGTAAATATTGATGGCTGCGGGGAACTCAAGCGGTGAGTGCCTCGTGGGAAGGGGTGAATTCTTCGGCTCTTTGTTCCGCCCCAGCATCCAGGAATATTCTCATCCAGTTTTCAAGCGTAAGAAATTGCCAAATTTGCATCGAGCAGTCTTCCGCGCCACGGCGGTGCTCATCGACAAAGCGGCGAACAACTTCGGGACGGAACAAACCTCGATCGCGGATATTTGTCTCGGAAAGCAGATCATCCACCATTTCGCGCAAATCGTTGGCCAGCCAGTAGTCCACGGGCGCGGCGAAGCCAGCTTTGGGTTGCCGTAAGACTTCAGCGGGCAGAACGTCCTTCATTGCGCGCCGGAAGATGTGTTTCGTGGTGGGCCGCAACGCCCCTTGTAGTTTGAGGTTGGGAGGAACATTCCAGGCGACGAANNAAGATCTTGGTATCGAGATAAAGCATCTGGTTCAGAAAATCGGCGTCTTGCACTTTCTGAAAGGCGAAGCGGTGACGAATGGCCGGATCGGAGGAGACGAGTTGCTCGCGAACGTCAGAAGTATACAAACTACCTTTCTGCTCATCGTCCAAATAAGTGCAGTCGCGGATGAAGCGGTCGGCAGCAGGAAGCGACGCACTTCGTGCCATCTTCTTGGCCAGGCGGACGCTGCCTTTCAAAGATGTGCCGCGAAGGGCGGGCAACGCGCGGATTCCCGACTCAATGCCGGTTCGTAGCGCGCCTGGCAGCCTTTGATAGAGCTGCGCCCAACGATGCGCAACATGTTTGCGATAGCCTGCGAATAATTCGTCTCCTCCCACGCCGGAGAGCAACACTGTGGCCTGCTTTCGCGCCTCGCGACAAAGGAGATAGGCAGGAATAATCGCGGGATCGGCGGTCGGCTCGTCCATATGCCAGGTGAGACGCGGGAGTAATTCCGCCACATCGGGCTCGACGATGATCTGCTGATTCTCGCAGCCCAAATGCCGCGCCAGCCGGGCGGCCACATGAGGATCGTCAAGAGTGGTTTCTCCGATGCGATATTTGCGTGGAAAGGTGATGGTGTAGGTACGCACGCGCTGCTTAGCCGCGCGGGCCATCATTGCGACGATGCTGGAAGAATCCAGGCCCGCGCTGAGAAAAGCGCCAACGGGAACGTCGCTGACGGTTTGCGATTCGACCGATTGCCGAAACCGTTCGCGAATTTCCACGGAAAGATCCGCTTCAGATCGCGAATATTCCGCTTCGGCGGCTGGAAAGCTGAGATCCCAGTATTGCCGAATCTTCAATTCGCCATCCCGGAAAGTGGCGCTGTGCCCGGCGGGAAGCTTGTGGATTCCGCGAAACATTGTTTGCGGATCTGGAACCCACAAAAAGGTCAGATATTGATGTAGTGACTCGAAGTCGAGTTCCGCGTGAATCTGCGGGACTTGAAGCAGCGCTTTCACTTCGGAAGCGAAGGCGAGCTTTCGGCCGCGGTGCGCGTAGTAGAAGGGCTTGATTCCAAAATGGTCGCGCGCCAGGAAGAGTTCGGGAGCACCGGAGCGAAGATCGCAAATTGCGAAGGCGAACATGCCCTTTAATCGATGAACACACTCCGCGCCTTCTTCCTCGTAGAGGTGGATGACAACTTCCGTGTCGGTGTTGGAAACGAAGCGGTGCCCCTTACTTTGCAAGTCGCGGCGAAGGTCCGCGAAATTGTAGACTTCGCCGTTATATGTGATCCATACGGTACCGTCTTCATTGCACATCGGCATGTGGCCATCGGAGGAAAGATCGAGGATGGCAAGGCGACGGCTGGCGAACCCAACATAGCCGCCATCAGGAAAGGTTCGATCCCACAGACCGGCACCGTCAGGACCGCGATGCGCCTGCACGAGCGCCATGCGACTGAGCACTTGCTTATTTCCCCAATTCGCGAGCCCGGCGATTCCACACATATCGAAACGATCCTTTGATGAGGTCAGAGTTCAGGTCTGTTGCGATTCAGTTCATAGATCTTAGATTTTGTATGAAACATCTGCACGGCCTGAAATCCGCAGTAAATCAATCCTGGCACGCCGTCCAGAAAACCAAGACGCAGGATGTATCGATATAAAAAAAGCAAAATGGGAGATCCGGGCAAAGCGAACAGCCTGATCTTGAGCCAACGACGACGCTGGGCTTGAGAACCGGTGAGCGACGGGGAGAGTTCGTGATCGTCGCTTTTCTGTAATAAAACGCGAGACTCCCAGTTGGAATATTCGTCGTGTTTCTGAATGTATCGAGAAAGCGATTCGACATTGTGATGGATTAGGGGATTCCGCAATTTGCGGGTTTCGCCGTCAACAATGATGTGTTCATGGACCTCCATGTCGGCCATGGACGCATCCTGATCCTTCAAACGGCATTCATAGTGGCCGTTGCCCTTGCGAAATAACGAGGTTTTCCAAAGCCCGACATCGCCATGACGAAGGGATCGTCCGAGGAACCAGGTGTGAAGCTGAATTGAATAGCCATTAAAAGCGGGATTTTTTATGGCTAAGCGAATTTCTTCCGAGAGTTCAGGCGTCAGCACTTCATCGGCGTCGAGCAAGAGAATCCAGTCATTCGCAATCGGCAAGTTGTCCATGGCCCATTGCCTTTTCTTGGGCCATCCGCCGTGATAGTGAAACTGCACAACCTGAGCTCCGTGGGCGCGAGCGACTTCCACGGTGTGATCGGAGCTCTGCGAGTCGATCACAAATACTTCCGCTACGGGCTTTAACGAGAGCAAGCAAAGTGGCAAGTTTTTCTCCTCGTTCCGTGCAGCGATCAGCACAGTGACTGGGAGCTTGCTGAGCTCGCGCACCTGAGCGGGTGTTTCGAGTTCTTCGACTTGCTTCATAAGGAACTGATTCTAAAATTCAGATCCGTAAGTCAATTCTGAAGGTGCATTTCGCACCACGATTGCAATACATACAAAGACCAAGGCCTGGACCACGACGTTCGGCCTTCGAGAAAATCCGTCCATACGTCTAGACAAGCCCGCTCGCTCACCAGAGCGCCAAGCGCTGACTCTGCGATATTGTGAAAAGACTTTTCCAACACAGGGCGCAATTGATCGCGCAACCAGAACTCAAAGGGCAGTGTAAACCCCCGCTTCGATCGATGGATTATCTTGTCTGGCAACTCCCTCCTTAGGGCTCGAACCAAAAGCGGTTTCGGAGTTGCCGAATCTAACTTCCAAGAGCCCGGCAGGGCGAGCAGACGCTTGGCGAGATGATGATCGAGCAGCGGAACGCGCACTTCCAAACCGTGCGCCATGCTCATAAAATCACAGTCCCGTAGAAGCGTGTTGAGCATATAACAGCGGGCTTCCAGGTAGGAAACACGATTGACCGGGTCCAAACTCTGAGCACGGCTTAAGCTTTCCATGAGGGGCCTCTCAGCGCGTTCCCTTGTTCCGTTTTCCGATCCCGCCATCAGCTTATTTTGAGCTTCGGGAGTAAACAGCAAGCGGGAGAGGAAATAGGGGTGGAGCATTTCGCCAGAAGGTTGAGCGAGGCTTGCGAACTTGCGGTTCCGATCGGACGATGGAGCGATGGCAGCAAACCCTTCGGCCAGTGGTTTGCGAGCGATGGATGGGAGGCGACTCCAGCGGTTAGCAAAGCGTTCCATCCGAGGCACGGTCCGGAAGCTGGAATAGCCGGCAAACATTTCATCTCCACCCAGGCCGGAAAGAGCCACTTTTACACCCGCTGCTCTTGTGCGTTCGGAGACAAAGAATGTGTTGAGGCCATCCGTGGTCGGCAGATCCATTGCGCAGATCGCAGGATTGATCGATGAAAAAAGATCGGACTGAGAAACGATAATTTCGTGATGATCGGTGTGAAAATGCTGCGCGACGGCGCGGGAAAATTCTTGTTCGGAATAATCCGCCTCGCGAAACACGATGGAAAAAGTGCTGGGCTTCGAGCCGCTGCGGGAGAGGATTGCGACCAGAGCGCTGGAATCGATTCCCCCGGAAAGAAAAACTCCGACCGGTACGTCGCTCACTATTTGCATGCGAACCGATTGCTCCACCAGCTCCGCGATCTCATTCTCAATCTTTGGCCGGAGGTTGGAATCGAGTTCGCAAGAGTGCCGGTCGATCAAGTCGAAGTATTGCGTCTGCGCGGAGTTCCCTCCTCGCCAAGTAAGGAAATGGGCGGCAGGAAGAGCGCGCACATTTTCTATTAAAGTATTCGGATCGCAGACTGAGCCGAACATCAGATAGTTCAGAACGCCCGAAGGGGCGATCTGGCGCGGGACTAGACCGGTGCCCAGCAGAGTTCGGACTTCGGACGAGAAAATAAAATATTCATCAGACTGATAGTAGTAGAGCGGCTTGATTCCCATTGGATCGCGAGCCAGGAACAGCTCGTGGCGCTGAGCGTCCCAAATGGCGAAAGCAAACATGCCGCGAAATTCCGCCAGACAATCTTGACCCCAGTATGCATAGGCTTTGAGGATCACTTCGGTGTCAGAGTCGCTGGAAAAACTGAATCCAGCGTGCTGTAGCTTTGCACGAATTTCGCGAAAGTTGTAAATCTCTCCGTTGAACACGATCCAACTGCCGGTTGCAGAATCATTCATGGGCTGGTGGCCGTGAGGCGAGAGATCGAGAATCGCAAGGCGCCGGTTTCCCAGTCCTATGTCGATTTCGCCTTCCGCGGAATCATGCAAGAGGACGGTGCCGCTATCGTCGGGGCCGCGATGAGCGAGCGAGCGGGTAGCGCGCTCCAGTAAGTCTGGGGATACGCTCCGATCGACTCCGATGATCCCGAAGATTCCGCACATTCCGCAGGCGCTTCCCTGAAACTGAAATCATCTTACGTGAAGCAAGCGTCAGTCTTGCGAATGGGAAGTTTGTTATCTGTGTACGCGTGTGATCTTAGGGCTTTAGCCTGCGCCAGAGTTTTTGGTGAGATGTCGCGCGAGCAGCAGCAATTGATCAACATGCTTATCCCAACTGAAGTCTTGGGATCGCGCCAATCCTAGCTGGCGCATCTCCTTATTTGTTGCGCTGAAGGCGGAGAGTTGAATGATGCGTGCCGCTAAATCCTCCTGTGAAAAGCGGGGGAAGTAGAGAGCTGCGGGTCCGCAGATCTCGCGATGAACTGCCAAATCGGATGCGATCACAGGAAGGCCACTCGCCATTGCCTCAACGAGCGGATGGGCGAAGGTTTCGGCATAAGCGGCCGTAGCGTAAAGATCGCAAGCCCGGTAAAGGTAGTGCAGTGAATTGTATGGGACGGAGCCCAATTCAATTATTTCATCGCGTAACTGGAGTTTCTCGACCAAGCTCGCCGCGGGCTCTGCATTATAGGTTCCAGGATTGTTGCCCGAAGCGAGTTTACAGGTCAGAATGAGCCGGACCTTGCGCGGAGACAGCTTCTTTTTTGCGATTGCAATAGCACGAATAAGAGTTTCGAAGTTTCGATAGTAATTGTAGTGGCTGACGAACAAGATACGAAAAGCGTCTTGCGTTACGTCCAGTTTCGCTTGCACATCTGACGGCAAGGATTCCGATTGGCTGAAAAAAGCTTGTGGATTGAATCCGTGGTGAATGGAGACAGCGTTCTTTCCTGTCCAGCGTTGCAGTTCCTCGGCAAAGGTTTGACTGGGTGCAACGGCACAGTCGGAGACGAGAACGGACTGGCGTGCAACGGTGGCTTTGATTTTAGTATCGAGCCATAATCGGTAATCGCCGCGATCGCGAAGATCGCGGAAAAAGTCTGCCGAGGTGTATAAGGCGTTCCGGCTAAGAAGAATTTGGGGGATTGGAGATCGAAAGACGGCGAAGTTTCCGGTGGAGAGCAGCACATCCGCGCCGGAGCGAAGGATGATTTTCGGCAACGCGAGCTGCTCATACCAGAACCTCCGCGCGGAATGTGAAGGAGAATGATCTTCCAAGACTGTAATGCGAGTGGACGCGCGGATCTCTTTGCGGAGAGACTCGGATACCAACACTGTCGCATGGACATCGTCGCGTGCGCCGAGACATGGAAGCACGTTGCGGACGTAGGTGAGACCTCCGCCGGCGCTTGCCGAAAGCGCGTTGATGAAGATGTTTATCATTTTTTCGACTTAGCTGTGGTTTGCCAGGCGTGGATACTGCGTTCCGCAATTTGAGATGCTTACTTCTACGCCTTCGTGCGGGAACTCCATTCGGGGATGCCCGAAGTTGGTTTCAGCATTCTGCGTAGCTGCTTTCGTCTACCAGCCCACCACAAATCCATCAGTCCTGAATAACACAAGCGATACTCCGGCGGAGAGTATCGTGCTTCGATTTCGCGCCGCCATAGTAAAGAAGGATCGTCGGAGCTTGCGTCGACGACGCCCGCGCATGGTGCGAAGCAAAAACGATGGTAACGGCGGACGACTTCCCATGCGTCTTTATCGATCGCATCCCAGCTAAACGTCCATGCGAATGCGTCGGCAGCTTTACCAATCCAGGATGCAAGCCGACGCGCGCTATCGCCGATCTCAAACTCTAACTCGGCCGGCGACAGGTTTTGCAATCGCCGATGAGTGGAGGTGTGGTTGCCGATGGAGTGGCCGCGATTCGCCAGGTCCGCAATCTGGGCCGGATTCATCGGCCTCCAATCTTCACAGACCTCCCTGTTCGGACCGCAATCAGGATTAAATCGGCTGCGATAGAAGGAAAGAGAATGGTCTGTAAGGGCATCTTCGGCGAAGCCGGGCACAATGAAAAAAACTCCGCGTCCGCCAAAGGATTCGAGCACCGGAGCTGCGATTGTATAGTTGCTCTCCCTTCCATCGTCAAAAGTAAATAAAAGAAGAGGCCTGCGATCGGCTATTGCTTCGCCATTCCGGCGCGTCCACAGTTCGGCCAGATCGTCCAGCGTGCCAATTCTAAAATGCTTCGAGGCCCAATCGAGTTGCGCGCGGAGGCTGGATTCGAGATTGGCAGGAGTTTCATGCATGGCAACGACCAGAGCTTGCGACCGAGGATCTGGTTTATGGAACTGAAGAAATAATTCGTCGGCATGACCGGCTACAGCGGCCTGCATCAATAATGATCTGGCTCGGCTTCGAAGGGTCATTGCATTTTACGGTTTTGCTGCTTCATCGCGTTTCGGGGATTTTAAAATATCGAAACTCAGATCAACGCATCGCCATCCGCTGGCACAGCGTACCAATCTCGAGCGGGCAACAGCTTCGCTTTATCGAGATACCATCCGGTGGGAGCTTGAAAGGCGCGATGGATGAATCCTCGGCTGCGAAAGATTTTTGCGGTTTCCGGGGTTAGATTGCGCAAAACGACCGCGTCTGCGCCTGTGCGATAGCGGCCGACTAAAGCGGCGACAATCTTTAACGCTTCGCTCGGGCCGACTTCAGGGTAAACATCGAGGACATTTAATGTGGTGATTTGTCCGCGATGTCCGCGCTGGCGTCGATTAACAGTGACTAGAATGTTTTTGTCGTTTGCTCCGTCGCGGAAGGCGAATGCTGCAGTGGTTTGGTCTCGACCGGAGAAGTAACGCCAGCGGATGTAAGACGGATCGCGCGCGCTGGTCAGCTTTTCGGAGCGACATTCAATTCTGAGATCGTTCACTTGCTCGGCGGATGTCAGCGGCTGGAGCAATTCACCATCACTTTTCTCGATCTTCAAACGACGAAAAAAGGCCGCCAGGTTCGCCATTCTGCTGCTGGCGATGCGGGTTAAGATGCGGTTGGAAAAGCGGCGGTGAGCAAACTCTTCGGCCAGCGGTGACCAGCGAAGTACTCCGAACAACTCACCGTCAGTATGCGGGATGGGGGTCGCTCCCGTTGCCCTCCATAGAGCTGCGGCATCCGGATTCGCCGAGGTACCGAACAGCGGCCCTTGACTCCGAGAGTATTGCAAGAAAAGGCGCCCACCGTGTCCACGGAACGCTTGGTCGACATAGAACGAACTTGAACCCATAAGATTTATGGTTGCAGCTCCGCATCGAAATACCTGCGGACAACACAGAATGCATCCGACCAGCCGATCGTCGAATCGGAGGCCATATCCTATCGGATGGTTCAATCGATGGGCTGGATTTTCCAGCAAGAACCAGCCCAGATGGGACTCGACGCTTGCTGGAGATTGGCCAGATTGTGAAGCGATAAAATGGGCGACCTCGGTAATGTTCTCCTCTGCCAGTGTGATTACATTTATGCTTGAGGTTCGCGCAGAAGTAGCAGTGCCAATGTTCATCGCGCCACGTTTTGGTAGATGCTCATTAGTTTCCTAGCTTGATGTTTCATCGTAAGACCGTCCAGTATAGTTTGCCGGGCAGCATTGCCAATCGAAGCGCGAAGGGCTGCATTTGACAGCAGGGTTTGCATGCCCTCGACAAGTGGTTCGAGTCCATCCACGGGAATGAGCCATCCGTTCCGACCATGGTGAATGATTTCGTCAATCCCCTGACCGTGGCACGCGATTACGGGCTTAGCGGAGGCCATCGCCTCCAGATAGACGCATCCGAGACCTTCATACCGGCTGGGCAAGATGAAGATTGTGCAGTTGCGCATCGCTGCAGCAACTTCCTCACGGCTTCTTCGACCCAGGAATTCCACGCGATCGGAGATGCCAAGGTCTTTCGTTAAGGCAATAAGGCGGTCTCGATCTGCGCCTTCGCCAATGAGAGTGCAGCGCAATGCAGGATGCAGTTTGCCGATCCGGGCAAACGCTCTGAGAACAAGCTCTTGTCCTTTCCCCGCCAGCAGATTTCCCACCACCAGGATCGTGGAAGGTTCGGCTGAAGTTATGTCCGGAAGAAACATTTCAGTGCTAGTTCCGTTATAGACAACTTCCGTACGAGGGGCTGTTGATTCTTCCTCTATTAGCATTTGCCGGACTTTCTTGCTGATGCAGATTACTGCCGCGGCGCCGCGGTAAACGCGACGTGAGCTTTCCCGGCGCCAGCGGGCGGCGATGCCAGTTTGAAAACAAGAATTAAAAACGTCTAGGCCGTGGACCGTTACCACGTAGGGGATCCCCAATTTTTTCGACAGGATTGAGGCGGCATGCCCGCAGGGCAGGGCTGCGTGAGCGTGGATCACGTCCACCTGCCAACGCCGGTGAAGATGACTTACTCTGTGCGATAACACGCCCGCCAGACCGTTGCCGGCACTCGACAGTCCGAAATTTCCCGGCAATTGCGGAGAGCGCACCCACTCGGCGGGAAACCGGCAACTGGATTCCCTGCAAGAATGATAGATGGAATTCACAGCAATCACCGAAGAAGCCGCGCCCAAAGCTTCGACTTCCCGCAGAGGCTCGGCGATGAAGCAACCGCTGATGTCGTCCCCACGGGACGGATAGAAAGGTGTCAGCGTGAGCACATGAAGATTACGCGGCACGCCGGGCTCAACCTTCTCGGTGCGGTCTGGGGATGTCGCCAATCTAAAATTACCGATTTCGAGCCACCGATCTAAAGCTAGGATCTGGAGTGGTACGATCTAAAGCCAGCCGATCTGAAGCCAATCGATCCAAAGCCGAGCAATGCTGTGGCGGACTACGGTTACGGGTTTCCAGCCGGCTGCGCTGAACGTTCAACAACCAGTTCCGATACACCGGATAGCCTCAAGAAACGAGCGTCCTGCAAATCACTCTCTTCCAGCTGGATGCCGAACTGCTGTTCGAGATCGGTGACGAATTCCACAACTTCCATCGACGTAAGCCAACCCGCTTCGAAATAATCTTTTTCAAGCGAATCCAAGAGGAGTTGCCGTTTGACTCTTCCCTTGCTCACAAACCAATCGATGAGCCATGCTAAAACCTGTTGCCTCAATCTTCCCTCTCCTGTGTTCTTATCGTTCGATGGCAACGCAACGCGCCGGGGACCCGTCGCATCCCCTCAACTTTAAGGGCAACACGATCAGTTCGACCTCTTTTGCGGTGATGGAATTCAGATTCGTCAGGTATTCCACCAACACGACTTCAGCTCCCAATAATAATTTGTGGTTCGGTGAATCTTTGGGAGTTCCGCGCGAGTGGGCCGGATTATCGGGCGACGGAGTATCCATGGCAATTAGTCGAACACCTTTTTCAACCAACCATTGCGCCGACGCCTCCGAAAGAAAAGGGTATTCTTCGTAAAACTTCATGGTGCCAAAGTATTGCGACCAGCCAGTGCGCAGAATCAAACGGGAAGGAACGGTATCGCCAAGCTTTTGTTGCAGGTCAGGAATGCCAATTTCCTGCAGGGCCTTGCAACCGGTGAAGTCGGCGATGGTAGCAGTTCCGATCAGCACGTCCAACGAAAGCTCATCGATGGTGCGGCCGTTTGGAATGAAGTGGCGAGGCGCATCGGCGTGAGTTCCCACGTGAGTTCCTAATACAATCTTCCGGGTCTCGCGGCCTTCGATGCCGTGCCGCCCAAGAATTGTGATCTCGACCACGGGATGCCAATGACTCGGAAAGGTCATCATGCCCTCTTCGAGGGGCAAGGAAAGATCGATAATTCTCATAGTGGCGTCTGAGTTCGTGTCTTTACTTCTAAACTTCTAAATTTGGATCAAGGACCTTTGCTTGCGATTCGCAGTGGGCCAATGTTTATTGACCTGACGCGATTGCGGGTTCCGCCAGCGCCGTGCTGAAACTCGATCTCGAACTCAGGTGAAACTTTTCGGCCACCAATTGGCGAAGCTGCGCTTTCTGAACTTTACCGTTAGCAGTCCGGGGAAATTCATCGATTTCCAGGTACCGCGCCGGTTGCTGGTGACTCGCCAGTGTATCTTTCGCGTGCGCTACCAGCACATCTAAAAGTGACTCCAGTTTCACGCCCGGTTCAAGTTTTAGAACCGCTACAATATCTTCCCCATAGAGTTCGTGAGCGATGCTGACGACTGCAACATCGAAGACACCACTTATCTGCATGAGTGATTCTTCGATGGCTGCGGGGCTGACGTTTACGCCACCGCGAATGATGACGTCTTTCTTACGGCCGGTAATGAAGAGCGATCCATCATGGTTAAGAACGCCGAGATCGCCAGTGGGAAACCAAGCGGAGGCGTTCGTCTTCAGCAACTGACCCTTTGCATCGAGATAGCCAGCCATCAGGTCGGGTGTCAGGACCTGCACCTCTCCTTCCGACCCAGGAGGGAGAAGGCAGCCTTCGTCGTTCACAATTTGTAATTCCACTCCCGGCAGCGACTCGCCTACATAGCCGCGCCCGGCATCGATCTCGCGGGAGCGTGCGGTTACGAACAGAGTTTCCGAGAGACCGTAATTCTCAATTAATTTCACTCCGTAGCGGGTTTCAAATTCGGTTTTTACTTTCAGCGGAAGCGGAGCAAACCCAACGAATGCACGCCTTACCGAGCTGCGACAAAATTCTTCGCCTTGACGTCCGCGGTCCATTCTAAGAAGGATGGATAACACGGTAGGAGCCATCCATAGCGTATTGATTTGACTTCTCTTGGCTTTTTCCCAGAAGCGCAGGCTGGAACGAGCATCGAACACATGGTCGACCACCACACTTGCTCCGCAAAGAAAAGGAAGAATCAGCAGGTTAAAGAAGCCGCCCATGTAAGACATTGAAAGGCTGAGATAAAACCTGGACTCCTGATCGATTTGCTGAACGGCAGCAAAGGCAGAGGCATTACGGAACATTGCTCCGATTTTGTGGGCTAATCCTTTGGGCTTGGCCGAAGTGCCCGAGGTATACATGATGACTGCGAGATCGTCGTCATTCGATGAATCCAGGTTTGAATCGATATTTGACGAATGGAGGTTTGTTGACTTGAGGGAGAAGGGAGAACTGGAGGCGCTCTGGAAGTCGATTCGAAGCTTCCGGTCGTCTGATTCGGTTTCTAATTTATCCTGAGCTGTCACCAGAGTGAGCACCTGCGAATCGAACCCGCGGAGAGACTCGGCGAAGACACTTGAGGACACAATGAAGGAAGGCTTGCAGCTTTCGAGTATGAAACGAATGTCGCTCTTGCTGAGAGCAGGATTGACCGGAACTATAACGGCGCCAAGATAAATACAGGCGAAATACAGAACAACCAGTTCGCAGCAGTTCGGAACCATGACCGCAATGCGGTCGCCTTTGCGCAGACCCCGGTGGCGCAGTTCAGAGGCAAGGTTGCAGGCTTGGCGGTGAAAATCGCCGTACGCGATTTCTCTGTCTGTGAAAGCGTCAACTAGAAACACCCGGTCACGTTGTCGTTCCACGACATTCAGGATGGTCTGGCGACTGGTCATTGCGTGAAGACAGGGCTGGCCTTGGCCGACTTCATGAGATTCGATATCGCGACCCACCGATCCAACTGTCCACGGTAGGCCTGGTTTGGATCGAGGCACACGACGTTGCGGCCAGCGATTTCCATTTCGAAGCGGGGAAAATGGCCAAGCGTGATTACGATGCTTTCCGTCGAAAGCAATTGGTCGATCGATCGCGCGTCGGTGGAACTGGGAGGGCAGAGCAGGAGAGCGACTCCGATTCCGAGATCGAAATGCATGCGATCGGAAAAATCTTCCATGGGCCAACAATTCTGCGGGACGCTTGGTGGGACTTCGCCGTGCACCACGACACTTGCGAAAAGATCGCAGCAAACTTTCAAGAGATCACGCTCAGGACTACCGCAGATGATCATGCAGAACTGGCCGCGTCGCTGGGCAGCGCTCAGCAGAGTATCTTCGAGGTAGCCAGCAAACATTCGCTTCGAGCGGACCGGCAGAACTCTTTCATCCCCTAAAATCTCTTTCAGGTGGGTGGGCCATTCAATGCCCCAAGCGCCGCCATCTTTGTCATTCAGAAATAGAGGCACGTGATTACCCGTCATCTTTAAGACTTGCTCGAGAACGTCGAATGAGCCGTAGATCACTCTACCAAGTACGACCGGACCCTCGGCCAAAACCAGATCCGCGAGAACCATGTCGTCGCAAGGACTTTCCGACGCTACAAGTTCGAGCACAGGACGAGCACGACGCTTGGCACAAGTGACGACCATCGCATCGACAAGTGATTTGACCGATGAGAGCGACGTGCTAATACTGTTTCCGGAAATACCGGGAGCGGAAAACGAGGTCAGTGTGTTTCGCGTACTTTCCGCTTTTAACCTGGGCAAGCTTCTTGCCACGCGAGTCAGGTTGTTTTCATCCAGATGAACCGGATCGAGGTGTCCCATGGCCACCACCAGCTTGCGCGGATCGACGCCATGCTTCCCTGCGGCTGCGACGACTTTCGGCAGAAATGAGGAGTGAAACTGACTGCATCCCATGGCCACCGACATCATGTCGTAGAGTTGCATCTGCGACATCAGCGGACCGACGAACTCTTCCGCAGCATCCATTACGTCGAAGAGATCAAGCCCGGTTTCGATTTCCAACTTATCGAAGACGGCCACCGCGATCTCGGTAGGAACATTTCCGGCGCTGCGGCCTAGTCCATAGAGGGTGGTATCGATGAAGGTTGCGCCACAACGAACCGCGTCCACGCTATTGGCCACGGCAAACTGCAAGTTGCTATGGCCATGGAAGCCTAACCGGCATTCGCAGTGGTCGCGAGCGGCAGAAATATATTCGCGAACATTCTCCGGGAACATGCTGCCGGACGAGTCCACACAATAAATAATATCGGCGCCAGCATTTGCGCCCGCTGATGCTTTCTCACCGAAGACCTGCGGCGAGACGCCATAGGTCTTCATGAAATTCAGGCAAACCTTCAACCCTAACTCCTTCGCCAGAGTTAAATAAGGGAATGCATCCTCGATTTCCGGAGCGTTGTATCCAATGCGGATAAAATCGAGACCCGCCGCGTGAGCGGATTTTAGTTGGTCCGCCGTGCCAATGCCGGGAATGAAGAAACATCCGATTTGAGCGTGAGGTGCGGCACGCTTGGCAGCTTCGATCATATTTTCGTCCGAGGCCGGCATTGCACCTTTCCCGGAAGCCGCGGCTCCCAATCCCAGTCCGTGGCCCACTTCAATCCATCGAAAACCCAGCCGACCCAGAACGCCGGCGAGGACTGCCGTATCATTTTCTGTGAATTTGAAATCGACCGCGTAACTGCCATCTCGAAGTGTGCATTCAAGGATTTCTATTCGCGCACGCGAAGGATTGCATAAGATCGCTCGATGTTCGATTTGCGATTTTAGACAATCCGACATTGGAAACACTCCGTCACACACACGTCGAGCAATTCAATGGTTCGGTTGAGCCAGTATATTATCAATTCTCACAATGACGGTACGGTCAGAGAGCACATGGCAACGAGATGGTAAATAGAGGAAGAGTGATTATTTTGGGGAGAGTGATCTAATCGCCTGCACAATACCTTCCGCCCACGCGGGCGGCGAATAGGCTTCAATTCGCTGTCGGCTTCTGGCGCTCATTTGCATCCGTAAAGCTGAATTTTCGGCAAGCTTTGTCATCTCACGCGAGAGCCCCGAGACATCGCCGGTTTCAACGATAAATCCATTCCAGCCATGCTCCACCAAATCGGAAGCACAGCCGGCGACACCTGTGCAAACTATTGGTAGACTGCACGCCATCGCCTCGTTCACTACCAGCCCCCACGGATCGCTATGAGTGGGAAAGATCAACGATTCGGCTAAAGCATAGATCTCCGGCAAATCTTCCCGGTGGACGAAATCCAAAAAGCGAATACATCCGTCCGATATTTCGAGAGCCCTCGACTCAAGCTCCCGATGATCAGAGCCGCTTCCCGCAAAGACCAAGCCGACCTTGCGGCGTAGCTCAACCTCAAGTTGGGCATAGGCCTGGAGCAAATCAAAGACCCCCTTCTCTTTGACCAAGCGGCCAACATAGAGGAAATATCGACTGGGCAAGCGATGACGAGTTCGAGTTTGGAGTTCATTTTGGCGCGCAGCATTTGCAGCGCGCGAAAATAGCTCATTATCGATTGAGTTCGGCGCGGTGCATACTCGATTCCGCTCGACACCCAACTTTAGAAGATAATCCGAAGAAGATTTTCCAGGCACCACAAATGTCGAACAGTAGTCCAGAAAATGCTTCTTCATTAATTCCACGGGTTTGTAACTTTGCCGACGATCGAAGGAAGTACTCTCCGACCAAAGAATAAAGGGCACTCGCTGCTTTTTGGCCCAGTAAGCAGCCTGCCACGAGGCTAAATAGTTATATCCGCCGCTTAGCACAACGTTGGGATTGATGCGGTTCAACTGGGAAATCATTCCCCAATTAAGCAAAATAAAATGTTGGCCGGACCGATATCGCCACGATGGCAGGATCTGATAGAAGAACTTTATTTCATCCTTGTAGATTCGCCATTGACGAAGAGTTGGATCGTTCTCCGAGAGGAACACTACGTGCAAATCAACCTCCCGCCTCTCTGCCAGGGCATTGAATGCGGGAATCCGGTAGGGCGCGATAATTTCGGTGATGATGACGAGCCGAATCACCGACGGTGGTCTCCAGAGGGAATTGGTTCGTGAGAAGAAAACTTCGCACGACGGGCGATCGAATAAGTGGAAATAGGTTCTTTGGTCACGATTGCACACTCTCTCTGCGCGCGAGTGCGATTCGAGTGAAGATCTCTTCCCATTGAGGAGTGATCACATTCCAATCGAAGCGAGCGATGTGTGAGCGCCCGCATTCTCCCAACCGGCGCCGCAAGTCGGGGCTCGAAAGCAATTGCTCCAGTCGCATCATCATTTCCGCATCATCACCCACCAGAAAGCCGGATTTAGCGTCTATGACGGACTCAGGCTGGTAGTCTTTGCGGGCAAGCACGGGCAGACCGCAAGCCGCGGCTTCCATCAAAACGCGTGGCGATCCTTCCCATCGCGACGGAAACATGAAGATGTCCGCGAGGGCAAATTTCTCTCGGATCTCGATCCTATTAAGAGAACCGCACATCTCCAAATTTGCCAAATGCTTGCCCCGCGTGCGCAACTCTTCTACGAGAATCCCGTCGCCGACTAGAATAAAATCCGCCCCGGGAAAGCGTTCTGCCGCTTCCAGGAGGACTTGGGGGCCCTTGAAAGAACGAAGCGCGCCGACAAACAGGACACGAGGCCGGCTGTTTGCCGGGCGATCCCAATTGGGCTGAAAGAATGTCGTATCCACTCCCGTTGGAACGACTTCAGTGTGCAGACCGTAGTTTGTCTCCAAGCTTTGTTGAACATTGGTGGAATTGCTGAACAGGTAGTCGCAACGAAGAATCGTCTCTTCAATGAGCTTTTTTGTGTTTGGGGTAATAGTGTCGTCTTGCCAATCGCTCTGCGACTCGAATGTAGCCACAAGGGCGCAACGCCTGCGGCCGAGGGTGCGCAAATTCATGTACCAGCGCGTGGCGGGAGCTGGCTTGGGGTAAAACAAAATCTCCTGGCGTCCAAAGATAAAGTGAGTGAGGATTGGAATGGTTTGCAGCCTGCGAGGAAGCTGAATCAGACGCGTGTTGGGTCGCACGACAAGCTGCCTGGCGGGTGCCCCGTGCTTGAATAGGGTTACGTGAAAACGCTCCGAGTCGAGGCGGCTGACTATTTCACGAGCGTTGATCATCTGGGCGTTGGTAAGACCCTCATCGGCAAAGGAGTCGACCAGAATCCTTATCGGTTTCATGTTGCCAGGCACCTTGCTCGTCACCCCGACTCCGTTACTCAACTGCGCTCTGAACGGGGATCAGCGAAGCTCCGTTTGAAGCGTTGCTCAAGGTGTGCTTAATATCTCGCACGCGAGTGCTGAGGTACGAATCCGAATCGCGCAATGGGTGAGAAGCCTGCAAATGATGAAGTGCGGCCTGCATTAGGCACCGTCGCTCGCGCTGGTTCGACCCCGGCGGCAATGGAGCATGCTCCGTTGGATCGGATTCAAGGTCGAAGAGGTCCTCGCGCCCGGCGCCGATGTCGACGCTCCTGTGGGCTTCCAGGTTCAACACAAGCTTGTAGCGCGATTCCCGGATCGCGAGTTGACGAGGGCCACCACGCTGATCCCGGCGCAACGGGTTCGTACAGCCAGCAACGCACTCCGTAATCGCTGGACTGGTCCACGCGGTTCCCGACTGCAGGCGCGGCCAATCGTCGGTTCCTTGAAAATCTGAAGGGACGGTTGAACCCGCGGCGGAAAGTAGAGTGGGGGCGAGATGCAATAAGCTGAAGGGATTCGAGCATACTTCTTTTTTATCTACGCCCGGGACGCGGAGCAACAGCGGAACATGGATCAGTTCTTCCGCCAACGACGGAGGATGGTAGCGTCCATCGTGATCCAGAAACTCTTCACCGTGGTCCGCAGTAAATGCAAGAATGCAATCGTCCCAACGGCGAGACTTCCGTAAGCTTTCGACGAGCCGCGACAATTGCACATCGACCCAGCGAATTCCGGCATCGTACATCGAGACAATGTCATCGCGGTACTTGCGCAATCGACCTTTTCCGATGTCAGAACGATTCCAGCTAGCGTTCAAATATCGAGCGCGCGAAGAAGTTAGGGTATGCTCGCTCAGAAGCTCCAGCGAATCTTCCTTCGGATAATACGGACCATGCGGATCCATAAAGTGCAGCCAGAGGAAAAAAGGCGCGTCTACGGCGGAAGCCAGCCAATCCTCTGCCTCACTGACGATGACATCGGCAGCCGGAAAGCGTCGCAGCTCGTCGAATGATCGAGATTCTTTTGACCCCAGACGCCAACAATATTGAAAGTAGAGTTCCTCATATGCAGCGCGCATTCCCGGAATCTTATGACTGATCTCTGCCATAGCGTGGTTCAATCGCGAGGACGCGCGCGGATTGGAAGGGACGGGCATGTCTTCCCATAAATTTTGCGTGGTGTCACTGGCAACAAAGTCACGAAAGGTGTCAAAACCAAAATCGTAACCGAATTGCGGAGTCAGGTAGGGATTACCAGCGCCAAAAAATGCTGTCTTGTAACCCTCGTTCTTGAGAGCGGAGGCCAAATTTGTTTCGTGGCGCACCAATCCCACAACTTCTCGCCCAAGAGCAAGCGGATAGCGCGATGCCAATATCGCTGGAAACGAATAGTAGGTAGGGACGCCGGCCACGATCGCATTCGGAAATACGAAGCTGTGCGCGGCTAACCCATCCAAAAACGGAGTTGTGCGACGGCCATAGCCCATGAACCCGCAGTGATCCGCGCGCAGGCAATCCACCGTCACGAGTATCAAGGACTTCCGACCTGCCATTACGCCGGCCTCGCGCGGGCAATTAGTCCGCGGTGAATAATCTTTTTCTTCACTTCGACTCGCACCACGGAGTTCATCGATTCAAAAGTCCCTTTGTCGACCAGATCGTATATGTCTTCATCGCGAACATACAACAGGTTCGGAAATTTCTGTTCGAGCACGGAAAGGAACTGGTTGAGCAAGCGCAGTGTGCCGCTTCTAAAGTCTTTTATCGCGGAATGGAAGTTGATGGAATGTACGGAAACAATTGCCGGAAGCCCTCGAGAAAAACACTCCGCCGCTTTCTCGACACATTCGCCGATAGAAAAGTTATGGGTCGTGGCGGGCTCAAAATCCGTCGAGCGGTATAGGTGCAGCAGGTTGTTCGACCCGTTATTGTTCGTCCCATGAGACTCAAGATGAGGCGCCCGCATGAGTCCCGGCCCATTCTGCGCCACGCGTATACCATATTTCGCCCACGATCCATGAGTGTTTTCATTCGCCCGATAACCAGGGGCGCAAGCTGAGCGCGGAGGCGTTGAGAAGAAGTCGTTAAAAGTTTTCACTGCATCCGCGATAAGGGTCTCTTGCACCTCGGGATTCAAAAACGCTTCACCACCATTTTCCAGCGGATCGGCGTACTCAAAGCCGATCCACGGCATGCGCCAGTGTATATATGGAACTCCCGCTTTCCACAGAGTTCGCAGAAGGAGCCCGCGTTCCCCCGAGTCCTTGAGATGTCTTTCCACGGAACGACCGCAAAAATGAGTGGCGCCATGCAGTGCCGGTGATAGCACCCCTTCTGCAATTCCTCCGCGGTAGGCATCGAACAGGCCGGCGCGACTCCACGCATCGGGCAACCCATCGTTCAAGGTTCGAAGATGAATCTGTTGAAAATCGCAGGCATATACTCTCGCGAAGTCGATATTTGCCAGAATGAAGTTCATTCCCAAGCAGGCTGCACGTCCAGTCGAATCACGGTGCCGGTTGAGCAGTGAAGAGATCGCATGAATGTCCTCCGCAGTTTCAAGGCTGTAATAATCGTAAGGCCGTTCTCCGAGGTTCACGCCTGCGGCACGCAATTCCGTGCAAACTTCAGCGTCTCTTACGCCGACCCGGCCCCAATCGTCACTCTGGAGTACAAGCAGCGGGCGTCCGAAAACAAATCCATGGCCGGGCAGCACGGCTCGTGCGCGGCCCCATGCGTTACGAAACGCATCCCTCATCGGCGACCCTAGGACTTTCTGACCAATGCTCATTTCTGCGCCAGCACGCTATAGTTCACCGCGAATTGTTGGTTGCGGCCCCCGGAGGCCTTCTCAAGAAGAGCGCCCATCCCGTTTATCAAAGGGCAGAGACTATATCGATACATCAATTTAGTCGAAGGATACCGCATAAATATTTCGAAACATACATTCATTGTGCGAAAGAGTCCTGCAACGCTGCCTCCTTCCGGGAGAATATCGACGCGCCGAAATGCGGCTAGCAATGCACGCAGAGCAGATGGCAGAAATCTCCAGAGTTCTTCGCCGGGATCCGGAGCGGCGCTGGGCACGCTCAGCCAAAGGTTGCCGCCTGGCTTAAGCACTCGAAAAATCTCCGCCATCACCAACGAGGGCTCGGCGACATATTCCAGCATTTGAGTGCAAATCACCAGGTCAAATTGGTCTTCGGAAAACGGCAAATACTCGGCCCGCGCCATTACATCTACCAGTAGTGTAGAGCGTAAATCCAGGGCGACGTATTGTCGCGTGCGATCGGCAATGAGCGGGCGGTAGGGCTGAATCCGACCGCCCACATCGAGCACCTTTAGCTCGGCAGATTTGAGCTGCGCCGACCAACGGCGAAAAATCCTGCTCCGTTCCCGCAGTACGAGCCAATTCGGATTGGTGAGCGACGGATCAAGGCGGTCTCTTCCCTGCTGCATGAATTGGCTAACAGTCTGGCTTTTATCCATTCTCCCTTGAGCTTTTCATGAAGAGGTCGCAGCGGTTCATAAATATCCCAGGTCTTTCAGCCTTTGCTCGACCGCTGTCTGTTCGGCACGATCGAGCTCGGCGCTATCGTCTCGCAGCAACTCCTGCAACAAAAAGGACACGAGTTGGTCGACACTGTGGAACTTGCCGGCGAATCGCTCTTCCGCGGCCGCACACAAATCTTCGGGAAGTTGAACTTGTCGCCAATCGTTCATGATTCACGCTTCGGATTCGTGTGCGAAAACTCCGCGAACTCTGCTCAAGACGGCACTAGCAATCAACCGGTCATCCGCATTTAATCCCATTAAAAAAGCGGTCGCGGAAAATGTTCCGTAGGCAACCAGCACTGCAAAACAAATGTTGATCCAACTGCCCTTTAGGTGTGCCGACACATGAGTCGACAGCAAAGCAGCCAAAAGCGTAAGGGCAAGAGGGGGCAGTAATTTCAGATAGCTGGAATTGTATGGAGAAAAGTGCAGTCTGCTCTTCACTTCCAGAAGGTTCCAAGCATTTACTCCCACATTCGTAATAGTCGCAGCTACGGCGGCTCCCCACACGCCCCAAAGCGGCACTAGGAAAATGCTGAGTACGACCATGAGCACCGCCATCACCGCCTGCACACGCACCAGACGGTGCTGGTTTCCGGACATTAGCAGCAGAAAACCAACGGATCCGACGCCGCAGTTTACGAGTTGGCCGCACGTCCCAATGATCAAGATTGGCCACGCGACGGCAAAGTCGCGACCGAAGATGCGCATGATGGGCTGAGCGAAGATGATCATCACAAACGCGAGCGGACAGGTCAGGCCCAACATCCATTTAGTGAGCGTTTGGAACATGCGGCCAAGAAGAACGCGCTCGCCGCGAGTGTGAAGATCGGCAATGACAGGGGCAAATATCTGATTAACGGATTGCAGAATGATGGCCTCATACGCGACAAGCGCAGCTGCCACGGAATAGATGCCCACTTCACGCGCTCCGCGATAGTAGCCCAGGGCGACGCGATCGGCCTGGCTTAGGACGAAATCCATCAAACCCACACTAAACATGGCTGCGGAAAAAGACCATATCTCGGGCTGAAGGGGAAGTTTTTGGCCATCCCAGGAGCGCGCCGGAGCGGGAGTGAAATGCCAAGCCATGGAAACGAGAAGCGCGAGCACAATCACGGCGGAGATGATCTGTGCCAACAGATATCCGCGGAGTCCGTAATGAAAGGCAATCAGCAGGATCGCTATCGCCATCGTGACAGGAGTGGAGATAAAGCGGGTGACGACGGTGCGGCGACTAACTTCCTTATACCCGGCTACGACTTTACCAAAAAAAGAGTTGAGTACGCCGGCGATCATGATCGCGGCAAAAAGCGGAAGATATCGGATGAGCTCCGGAGAATGATAGAAGCGTATTGCGATCCAGCGGCCCCCGGTGAGTAGGATCGCGGCGAAAAGCAGGTTGCTGGCGAGCAGAATCCACGCACCGTTCCATAAAAGCGATCGCAATGCGTCAAACTTCTCTTCCGCGGCATATTGCGCCACAAAGCGCAGGGCCGCGTCAGGGAGCCCGAGTACGTTCACGATTCCGAGGAAGCCGATGATGGTCATACCCAGGGCGTACAAGCCCAGTGCATTCGCACCCAGCACGCGAGCGAGGTAGACCTTAAAAACGTATCCCAGCACAGCTGTGAAAATTGTTCCAGCAAAGACTATTCCGGATTGCCGCGAGACACGGCCCATTTCCGTTTGGAAATTAAGCTTTGGCAGAGTTTGGATTGCAGGCACGATGACAGAGATTTCTGCCGTCATGTCTCGGACGCTGCTTTCGCCGGATTGCAGTTGAGATAGCAAGTAAATATCCTGGGACGTCGCCGCGCGTCTTAAGCAGTGCGGTTCATGTTGCTTCGACGCTTCAAAGAATATAAGACGGAGGTCGGATAATGGTCTTACTGCTTTGAGTCCGGCAATAAGCGACGCACCGCAGATTCAATAGCCGGCGAGCGTTTCACAATATTCGCGGCTTTGTATCTGGCCACCTTCCCCAGATGGGCTGCGGCGGATTGGGTCAATGTGGCATGGAACGTTTGCCGAACTCGATTGCCAAACCGTTCTTTGTATCCTTCGTCGCCCAAGCCGAGATCGACGAGGTGCATCCCATCGCTATCACAAGCATCGATCACAATCTGCGAGAGCAGGCAGTAACCTGGAGAATTCTCTTCCTGGCTGCTATCGAATGTTGGCTGGTACCAGAACCAACTTCCATGGAATTGAAAGCCATAGTTCCAAGCAACCGGGCGGTCAGCAATCTTCAGCATGCTCAGAGTGACTGCCCCACTCCCGTCGAATCTCCTGGCTAGTTCTTCAAGAAAAAGGCGCCGCTCCCTTGTAGATAGGCTGCTGGTCCGCCCTGTGGCCTCAAAACGCGACACATGAGCTTGAACGAATGCTGGCAGGGCATCCTGAATCTGTTTCCACGACTTTAAGTGAACAAACGTCACCGGACCTTGGCGCTCCATCTGCCGGAAGAAGCGACGAAGCTTCTTCTTCCCGGTCAGCGAATCCTTTAGAGCCTGGCGCAGCGCTCCGGTACCAAGGTCCACTTGAGCGCAGGCGTACGCAGGACGAATGAAAATGTGGCATTTTGTCGATCGGGAGCCGTTTAGCAATGCCTTGGAAGTCTGCGAGTCGGAAGGAAGATTTGCAAACGCGATGGAGGCAGAGTTTATTCTTTGCAACTCCGAGAATGTGGCATCCACGAACTCGGTCCGCTTTTCTGGCAGGGACAAGAAGTCGCAGTAATCCGCAGTAGTCGCGGCCAGGAAACCGAGGCTTTTTCGGATCGGATCGGTAGCTAGAGAGGCTACGCCAACAAGATCGTCTCCCTCGTAACCTAGAAGCAGCAGCGGTTTGAGAGAACTGCCGTATGCCGTTTGCATGGCGAGCGCCCACTCGATGGTGTAGAAGACCTCCGGCCGCTCCATCGACTGAACGAGAGCATTCCATTGCCCATGAAGTTCGGCGTCTTCAGGAATTTCGGTGTGCACGATGATGCGCAAGACTCACTACTCTCCTACGAACATTGCGGAAATGGCATCAACAATCTGTGAAGTAAAAAGCCTGACGCACTGTGGCTCGTTCTGCGCATTGGAAGCGAGTATAGACGAACGAGAACAAAGAATCGCGCGACTGAGAGAATGCGTTTAGGAAGTTTTGTCGCCGCATTAAGCCGTATCGCGGGAAAGACGAGATCGGAAAGCACGATGAAAGCCGGAGACGTGGGCTTCGAACTCGGACAAAGTCATATCGGCAGTAACATGCACGCGAGGAAGCGCGAAGCGCGGTAACTGTGCCCCGAAGCCGCCACCAACATTCATGAAAGCGCACTGGAACCCAGACTGCTCCGCCATTCGGAATTCGCGGGCGGTCACCGAGGCAGGGTCGCCAAAAGGGTAGGCGAGCGCCCAAATCTGCGTTCCCACGGCCGCTTCGAGTAAGCTTCGACTCTCGGAAATTTCCTTCCACGCCTGATCGGAGCTCTGTTGCGAGAGGATGGGATGATTCAGGGTGTGAGCTCCGATGCCCATTCCCTGTTGCACCAGCTCGCGCAGATCTGCTGCATTGAGAATCGAAAATCGCTGTTGGGAGGCCTCCTCGTTCGAGACCCTGGCGTCCCATTGCTCCGGTAGTCCGAATTCCACTCGCGCAGCTTTCAGAAATCCGGTTCTAGTCGGTTGATCATGCTGGGAAAGTGTCTTCAGCAACCTGCCCCAAAGCGAACGGCGCTGCGTCCTGTCACCTAAATCAAACGTCCCGACGGGCTCGATCGCATATCGTCCCGACGGGGCAGCTAGCAGCATCGTGTAAAGTTCTTCGTACCATAACTGCGAGTGTCTTTCAGCAGCGGATGCTCCAAGCACAAAAAAGAGGCAGGAAAGTTCTTCGGCCTGAAGAATCGGCGCCATACCGGTGAGCGTGTTTCGTAACCCATCGTCACAAGTAAGAAGCACCGCTAGTTCAGGAAGGGCTTTCCCGTCAACCAGCCAATCGCGAACCTGATCGGGCGTTACGACGCGGTAACATTTCTTGAGGAGCCTAAGCTGGCTGCGAAAATTGTCCGCAGTCACCAGACTTCCGTCCTGCTGTGGATCCGAGACTCGGTATCCATCGGGCAGAATCCCGTGATAGGTGATGACGCAGAAGCTTCCGCCTTCCGCACGGCGGCGCAGATATCCGGAGTTGGCTAAGCACGGATAGACCACGCGTTTCAAAATCGGACTCACTGCCAGCACGTCATGATCCGACCACAAAACTCTAAGCCAGAGGAGTACCACGCTTGGTGCCTAAATCTGCACGGCTTCGTTAGCCGTTGAGCCACCAGCTTCATCCGCTCACCGATGAATGCTTGAATGCACGAGTTCTTCGTACATCCTCAGGAGTCTTGGAAAATTACGATCCCAGTCCGCGCACAAATCGACACTGCTGCGATTTCGCTGGGAGAACAATTGTCGTTCCTCCTCACTAAGACGACGAGCACGAAGTAAGCGGTCAGCAAACTGGTCCGCAGAGCCCGCTGGCGCCAACCAGCCGTTGTGGTCGTCTACCACCCACTCGCGGTTGGAAGGAATATCGGTAACCACCACTGGCAGGCCGGTCGCCATAGCTTCCAACAACGAGACCGAGGTACCATCCGATTTCGCGCAGCTGACATACGCAGCCGCAGCGCGAAACCACTTCGGCATCTCTTCCTTGGGCTGCGGACCAGGACAGTGCACCACTTGTTCCAAGCCGTGGGCACGAATGAATTCGCGTACCATTCCGGCCTGTGATCCACCTGCTACCAATATCAAACGCAACGACGAATTTGTCCGATAAGCCTGTAAAAATGCTTGCAAGAGCGTATCGATTCCGTAGAGGGGCTCCCAAGAACGCGTACAGATGAAGGCAAAGGTGTTCGGCTCTCGTCGATACTCTTCGTTCGAAGGCAAAATACCAACGGAATCAAAAACGCCTTTCTTGATGCCCCAAGGAAGTTGCACGATGCGGGAATCCTTTAAATCGGCGAACGTCTTTGCCGTGGTACGAACCGTATCGCAGTCACAGAAAAAGCCGTCCGCAGAGGACAGAGACAGCCGGGTCGCCTGCTCCCAGTCAGGGCCAGAATGTGCAGAGAGCAAAATATCGGATCCCCATGAAGTGAGCAACCAGGGATGAAAACCTGACAGCGCGGTCACGTAGCCGCAAGTCTGGATAGGGCCCGCGTGAACCAGATCCGGACCAATCTCCTTCAACAGATCGAGGAACTGAGGCAGGAAACTGGAAAATGTTGCGGGATCGGAATTTCGAGGCAAAGTCTGCTTTGGCTGGATCCAGTGCACGCTCTCTGGCAACCAGCCATCGGGAAGCACTGCACAAGTTGGATCGAGAAACCAGACATCGAGCCCTGCTTCCGATAGTTTTTGTAGAAACCGCTGGTTGTGTCCGGACGTGTTATCCGAAAAATACAAAAGCTTCACTCGGAACCCTCGCCTTTCGCCAGTGATTCCCACGTTAGGTGGTCGCCATGCTGCAGATCCCGAAGCAGCCTTCTGCCAATTACCTGCGGTAGATCAAAGGGCATCACTGCTTCTCTTGGTGCCGGCCGTAATGCCTCCAGCATTTCCTCCGTTAGCAACGTTCCCGCTTGTAAAGCGCGAGCCGCTCTCAGACAGCGGCGCTGGACCACTACCGTCTCTTGCTCATTCTTCGCAACGAACTTATGGGAGGATCCCAGTGCATATTCGAGTTCACGGGTACGATCGACCATGTCTTTCCACGAGAAAGGGGTCATGGAAAAAGGATGGTCCGGACCGGCGCGTCGATTATCATCGGTAAAATGTTTTTCGATTACGCGCGCGCCCAGGGCGACTGCACCCAGCACGGTCGCATGCCCTGGAGTGTGGTCAGAAATGCCGAGTACCAGCGTCGGAAACATAGTGCGGTATGTCTCCAGCACGCGCAGATGAATATGCCGGAAATTTTCCATGCTGGCCGTGTAGTTTGTATTGCACTGCATCAGGACCAGGCGCGAATTGATCTGCAACACTTCCTTAACGGCGCGCTGCACTTCCTCAATGTCGGAAGCGCCGGTCGCCAAGAGCACTGGTTTCTGCTTGGAAGCCACCTTGCGCAGCATCTCCGGCCAAGTTATGTCCCCTGAACCCATTTTGAAAAGATTGACATAGGGGTCCAGCATGTCCACGGCTTCCAAATCGTAGGGCGCCGAGAAATATTCAATTCCACAGGCCTCGCATTCCGTCTTTAAGATGGGAGTCCATTCCCAAGGCAGAGTGGCTTCGCCGTAGACTTGGAATACACTTTTCGTCCACCGCCTTTGGTGAGACAGCTGAGAGCCAAGCTGATTAAACCCGCGCTCACTGACGATTTTGGGCGCACGAAAATTCTGGAACTTGGCCGCGTCAGCGCCCGCTTCAGCACAGAGGCGGATAAGGAGTTTTGCGCGTTCGAGATCCCCATCATGGTTGGCCGAAATGTCGGCGACGAAATAGGTGGGGTGCTCCAGTCCAACCTGTTTCTTTCCTAGAGCCAGAGAATTCATTTTCTAACTTCCGCAAGCGGAGTCTTGATGCTTTCGAGGTAGCCGCTTTCGCGCAATCGCGCAAACTTGTTAAGGCCAGCGTCAACCCCAGGCATAGGTCGCCCGAGCGCTGCAGAGATTTTCGCTGTACTTAGCGAGATGTTACGGGGCCGTTGAGCTTTGAGTTCGGAATCCGTTACGCAGGTGGCGACAACCTGTGCGGGATCGAATCCGAATTTGGAAGCGACTCGTTTNNCGCTGATGGGTTCGGATCCCACTACATGATAAAGGCCAATCAGTTTTTGATCCAACATAGCAAGCAGGACTTCCGCTAAATCGTTGGCCAACAGCGGACAAAAAATCACATCGGCGAAGCCTGACACGGTATTCCCTTCAGACAACTGATTCAAGATCCACTCCGCCAGACTTTCCTTATCTCGGGGGCTCCATCCATAAATACTTACACGTGCGATCAAGGCTCCCGGATGATGGCACAACACTTCTTTTTCCGCTCTCAGCTTCGATTTGGCATACACGTTGACCGGGTCGGGAATATCTGTTTCGACATAGTTTCCGCGTCTGCCATCAAAGACGGAGTCGGTGGAAATATAGATCAGCTTGGCGCCACTTCGCGCTGTAACTTGCGCGATGACGGCCGAGGCCGTCACGTTGATCGTTTCAACCTCTCGGGGGTGCTCTTCACACCAGTCGACATCCGTCGCAGCCGCGCAGTGGATTACTGCGGACGGGGATAGATTTTCGATCAGCCGGGTTGTTTCTTTTACATCCGCAAGGTCGATGGGAAAGCATTTCACTCCTCTTACGCAAGCGGCATGGCGATGATAGAGGCCGATCACTTCGCGGCGCTGCTCGTGGGCCGAGGAAACAAAACTGGCGCCGAGCAACCCACTGGCTCCGGTTACAAGGATCATTCCAACCTTTTTACCCAAACAGGATGTCCCCGCGAACTTACGCGGTTGCGGAGACGTACACTTTACGGGAAGCGGCTAGTATTTCGCGCAGTCTTCCGNNTTCCGGGATCCGCTGGACGCCAGCAATTCTCCCGCACCCCGGGACTCACAAAATTCTTTTCCAAATAATCCGGGATGTTTTTGATTTCGCTTGGATCGTTCAAAGCGATGCCCACTCCAAAGCGAATGAATTGGTCAACATATCCATATGGCCAGCATTCCAACCACCGGCACAGAAAGCACGTTATTCCGCGAACTGCGCATTCCATTGCTACGGTGGAAAGGACCGTAATCCCGAACCAAGCTTTATCCAAAAGTTTTTCGGTGAGCGGACCGCCCACGATACTTGTGACGGCCTTTTGCTCGGCGGAAAGAATGCGAGCGATCATGTCGTTTCGCTCGCGCTCACTTTCTGCAGGATGCAACTTAACAATCAATTTTCGATTCCTGGTCAGCGCCAAATCGGCGAGCGCAGGGAGAGTTTCACGATAAAATTCTTCCGTCCTGGCGCCGGCCTGGTCGGTCGCCTCCGAAAGAAAAAGAATGTGCTCCCGCGAGGCTTGATTCCGGGTCCCGGCTTGTTCCTTCCAATTGTGCGGAAGTGCCGGGGCCCCAATTTCGATTCTCTCCGCAGGTACCCCACACACCCGCACCAGGTAATCTTTTTCCATATTGCCCCTGGCCCAGATCAAGTCGGCATAGGTTCTTTTGAAAAAGTATCGGCCATCGAGAGCGCCGTGATGACAGGCGATGTTTGGCAAGCCGCGCTCCTGGGCCAGCAGCAGGGGAATCCTCGTGTAGGGATTGCTGTCATCCGCGCACAAGACTCCGTGAATCCGTTCTCTATCGAGAACATTCAACCATGCGTCCCGAACCTCAAATCCACGCAGAATCCAGCGGCCGAAGAAATCCAAACGGCCCAGGGAGTGCAAAATTTCGAATTCGTCGATCTGCCGTAAATTACTCATCAACGATTGCCAATTGAGCGCCATAGCGGCGTTTTCATCGGTTCGGTCGCGCAGCGAAGCATATCTTGACAGCAAGGCGGTGCCGACATTTTGAGGCGGGTGTTTCGTCCAGCCACTCCTGCGCGTAGCCACCAGCAAAAACTTTTCCTCGGGAAATGAGTTCGCGTAGGCGATGCTGGTGCGCGAAACATTTACGTAGGCCGTCGGAAGCAATACCAGAGGATGCCGTGAAGACGATCGTTTATTGGTGTTCAGGCGACCACGCCACTGGTACCCTGCGTCGTACTTGTCCCAGAAGACGTCGATGGCCTGAGAGGCGGACAATCGCCTGGAGACGCGCGCATAGTGGCCGAGTCCTTTCTTTCCAGCGCTCGTT
>PLUJ01000343.1 GCA_003165455.1 Acidobacteriaceae bacterium
CGGCATCTATGTGAACGACAACGAGAGCGGACTCATTCAGGATATTGACCAATGGCTGGAGCATCTGGCGCCATTTCGAAAAGACTACAAGCACCATGAAACAGGCGAGGACAACGGGGATTCGCATCTAAAGGCATTGTTGATCCATCATGAGGTAATCGTGCCGATTACCGGCGGCAAGCTGGACCTTGGAACCTGGCAGAGGATCTTTTACGCGGAATTCGATGGCCAACGCGACAAGCGCGTGATCGTGAAGGTGATGGGTGAGTAGCGGAAGCAGCGCTCCATCTTCGTTCGAGCAAACAACAGAATTGCTTGCCGCATGGGCGATGAATCCGTAATATCGAGGGCTGCGGATGTCCCCTATCAAAAGGGGCTGCGCTTGGAGGATAGAGGATCGATGAGCGCCGACGAACTTCAGGAGTTAGAGGAACATGCCGAGCACGCGCACAATAATCCCAGCATGGCTCCGGTGTCGCTGACGATGGCGGCGCTGGCTGTCTTTGTGGCGGTGGTTTCGTTGTTGGGACATCGGGCGCATACCGAGGAGGTTGTGCTGCAGGCCAAAGCTTCCGATCAGTGGAGCTACTACCAGGCAAAGAATATTCGTCAGCATGAAGACGAACTGTTCGGCGATCTCAGTGGGGCCGTGGCCAGTAAAGATGCCGCAAAATTGGACAATTTCCGGGAAAAATCAATCCAGGAAGCCGAGCGTTATAAGCAAGAAAAATCCGGAATTCAGGATGAGGCAAGGAAGCTGGAAAGTGAAGTTGGGATGGAACGAAAACGCGCAGACCGATACGATCTGGCGGAAGTTTTCCTGGAGATTGGCCTGGTAATTACCTCCATCACGTTGCTTTCCGGCAGGCGCGTGTTTTGGCATTTGGGAATCGTTCTGAGCTTGCTGGGAATGGTAATTGCCGTCACGGGCGCAATGATTCACTGAGATTCTATAGGAGCCTGTAGGCTATGATCCGCTGGCGCGGCGAGGCGGACGGTATCCCATACCCATAGAGATATGCCGGGCGGCATCCTTCAATGCTTCCACGATTCGCGGCATCGTTTGCGGGCTCACCTGTTGAGTCGTGCCGCTTAAACCCAGAGCGGCTTCGATCAATCCACGCTCATTAAAGACCGGAGCACCAAGGCAGCGTGCGCCCAGGTTGTTTTCTTCGTCGTCCACCGCATACCCCTGCGCCCGCACCTTCTCCAGTTCTTTCAGCAGACGAGGAAGCGTCGTTATAGTTTTCGGGGTTCGCTTCTCCATACCGGCCTTGGCTAAGATGATTTCCAGCCGATCTTGCGGAATATGCGCCGCTAAAGCTTTGCCTACGCTGGTGGGGTGTACACGCATTCGACGGCCGACCCACGTATCCATTCGAATGAAGCCTTCCGGTTCCACCTTTTCCACATATACGGCGTCGGGTCCGTCCAAAATCGCCAAATGGCATGTAAGCCCGGTCTGCTGACTTAAATGGCGCATGATCGGTAATGCCACTCCACGTACGTCCAGGTCGCTCAGAGCCCCGCGGCTCAAGCTCAGAATCTTCAGTCCCACCTTGTACTTTCCAGACTCGAGGTCCCGAATCAGATAATTCCGGGTCTCCAATGTCCGCAGGATGTAACTGGCGGAACTCTTTGGAATCTTGAGCTTACGGCTGATCTCAGCGTTACTTAGGCCGCCCGACTCTTGCGCCACCATTTCCAGCATGGCAAGGGCGCGTTCGACGGCAGCGGAGGGCGAATCGGTGGAAACAGACATGTAACTTCATGGTAGCAAAACTGTAGCTGTACAACAAAATGAATGTATGTTCATGATGCTGAACAACACGCTTGACCGTACTCGTGGCATGACCTACGCTGCGACGGTATGCTGAATTAGTGTTCACTATACTGAACACAAAGAGAACTTTCAGGAAGGCTATATGCCCGTCGTGAGCGACTCCCCTCAGACCGACCGTTTGCTGAACCCGATGAATAGCGCGCCCTCTGGCTTCAACCCAGCCTCCGACCTTCCGGCCGGATTTTGGGAAGTCTTTTTGCCTCTGCACAAGGTGTTTACACCTCGCCAGCAGGCACTCGCCTCAAAACGAAAAGAAGTGCTGGAGGCCGCACTCGAGGGCCAGAAGCCGACGCATCGATTCCCTTCCGACACGGTTCGTAACGGGTGGAAAATCAATCTTCCAGAATGGTGCCAGGACCAGCGCAATCAAATGACGGGCCCCGCGGACGACGCGGATCTCTGCGTGAAGATGCTGAATTCAGGTGCGCCCGGAGTAATGCTCGATCTGGAAGACTCTTGTGTAAACGAGTGGTCGCACCACGAGACCGGCGTCTCAAACATCGTGGCTGCCCTGCACGGCGAGCTGACCTATACCGACAGGAAACGCCAACGCACGGTTGGAATTAATCCGAGCAGCACCGTGATCTTCACCCGACCGCGCGGATTGCATTTGAGCCAGGCTGGCCTAATCGACAACGAACCGGTTTCTGCCTCGTTGTTCGATGTCGCGCGCGTATTTTTCGGAATCGATCCGGCAAAATTGAAGCATCCCCTCTGCTTCTACATTCCGAAATCGGAGTCGGCGGAAGAGGCGCTGTGGTGGCGCGATCTGTTTCAAACTCTCGCGAAGGGCCGGGGACTGCCGCAGGATTGGATCAAATGCATGGCATT
>PLUJ01000238.1:0-707 GCA_003165455.1 Acidobacteriaceae bacterium
AGAACCAGCCGCTGAAGGGGATTCGCATCTCGGCTTGCCTGCACGTTACGGCGGAGACGGCGAATCTGGCGATCTGCCTGCGGGACGGAGGGGCGGACGTGGTGTTGTGCGCGTCGAATCCGCTCTCCACGCAGGATGACGTGTCGGCCAGCCTGGTGCGCGACCAGGGCATTGCGGTCTNNCGATGGCGAAGGAAGGCGTGCTCAAGTTTCCCATCGTGGCGGTGAACGACGCCGACACCAAGCATCTTTTCGATAATCGCTATGGCACGGGACAGTCGACGATCGACGGAATCATTCGCGCGACGAATTTTCTGCTCGCGGGATCGAAGTTCGTAGTGGCCGGATACGGCTGGTGCGGACGCGGGCTGGCTTCGCGTGCGCGCGGCGCGGGCGCGGAGGTGATCGTTACGGAAATTGATCCGACGAAGGCGCTGGAGGCGGTGATGGACGGCTTCCGCGTGATGTCGATGACGGAAGCGGCGAAGCTCGGCGACGTGTTTTGCACGGTCACCGGAAACAAGAGCGTGCTGACCAAGGATCATTTCGACTTGATGAAAGATGGCGCGATCATTTCGAACTCCGGGCATTTTAATGTGGAGATCGATATTCCAGCGCTCGAGAAGATGTCCTCTTCGAAGCGCACGACGCGCAGCTTTGTCGACGAGTATTCGTTGAAGGACGGCCGCAAGATCAATCTGCTGGGCG
>PLUJ01000238.1:819-8817 GCA_003165455.1 Acidobacteriaceae bacterium
GAGCAGGAAGAGTATTTGGCGGGGTGGAGCGAGGGAACGTAGGGGCGGGCTTCGGGCTTCGGCTATCGGGCTTCTGGGGAGTCTAAGTATCAACAGGCGGGGCGGCGCGAGCTGCCCCGTTTTACTTTGGCGATTGTACGAGCGTTTTCTCGGGATGCCGCTGGGTCAATCAGTGCAATCGGGGATAGTCACAGCGATCGTCCTGAGGAATAAATCTGCCGGCTAAACTCGAATCGTTACTTGCTAGTAGTAGCGGTGGAATTCGGTCTCTACGGCCATCTTCTTTTCCATCGGTTCCCCGTCGCAGGTAGCGGGCTTGAATCTCCACTGCTGCACCGCCGCCAGGGCTGCTTGATCGTAATCAGGATTTGGGGCTGAGGTCATTCGGCGCACTTATGTTAGTATATACATTGTATCTACTATGGTATGGGGTGCGTATTTTCCAGAAAAAGAAAGGTCTCCGCATGCCGACAGCGCAAATCGTAAAGTGGGGGAATAGTTTGGCAGTCCGGATTTCTAAGCCGGTAGCCGAAGAGGCGGGAGTGCGTGAGGGCGACCCTATTGTCATCGAGGTGGCTCGGGGCGAGATCAGCCTGCGTCGAAAGAGGAGCATTCCTACGCTGAAGGAGTTAGTGGCGCAGATTACGCCGGAGAATCGGTATGACGAGATTTCGGTTGGGGCGGAGCGCGGGAAAGAAAGTGTGGAGTGGTGAAGGGCGTGGCTGCTTCGAAAACCCCGTACGTACCACGGGCGGGGGATATTGTTTGGCTGGATTTCGATCCGCAGGCGGGGCGGGAGCAGGCGAAGCGGCGTCCGGCGCTGGTGGTGACGGAGCAGAGTTATAACCGGGCGAGTGGATTGATGGTTGTGTGTCCGCTGACGAGCCGGAGAAAGAGTTATCCGTTTGCGCTGCCGGTGAGCGTGGATAAGGTTGAGGGCGCGGTGCTGGTGGACCAGGTGAAGAGTTTGGATTGGAGGGCGCGCAAGGCAGCATTTCATTCCAAGGCGGATGTGGGGTTGTTGGCGAAGGTGCGGGCGTACTTGGGAGTGCTGTTGGGGATTGGATGAGTTGCGTGACTGCAAGCGTGGGACTGAAGCCTCTTTTCTGCTGGGAGGCTACGCGGCGGTGAAGCCCCGTTCTTCCACGGGGTGCGGGGGTCGGTATTGGGGACGCGCATGGTCGAGAGCAGGGTCAAAGGCAGCGGACGAGGGCGTCCGCTCTACACTCGCCGTGAAGCAGGGATCCACCGACTGAGTCAGCCGCTTACTTAATTGTCGATGGCGATGGATTCTCGCCTGGATAGTTGAAGAAGAGCTGGTTGCCGTCGGGATCATCGACTACCAGAAGTCGGTAACCCCACGAACCCTCCTTGACCACAACCCCCTTGGCTTCCAGTTCCGCTCGCAGCGCGTCCAATGCGGCGACCGCGGCCTCGCGCGACTGCGGCTCGACGTTCAGGGAAATGAACATCAACCCCTTGCCAATCTTCTCCGGCCACGTATCGGCCAGGATGAGCGCGCAGCCCTGCCGATCGACCTGTGCGACGTGCGCTCTGCCGTCCTCGTCGTAGCGCCACGGGCTGGTGAATCCGAGCCGGTTCACGTAAAAGCGGAGCGACGCCTCAACGTCGGTCACGTGCAGGACGGGGCGGGCGAACCAGTCTGTCATGCGCTATAAACTGGCAAATTGTTGGGATGAAGGTACATGCCTCGCAAGTATCGCACAGGGTTGCCAATTGGTAAGGCGTGCGACCGCGGGGGCTCAAGCCCGCTTTATGTTGAGGGGTATTACGCGGCGCTCAAGCGCCGCTCTTCCACCGGGTTCCTGGGGTCGGTATCGGCGACGTGCAAGATCAAGAACGGGGTCAAAGGCAGCGGACGAGGGCGTCCGCTCCACACCGGCACTGAAGTAAGGATCCTTCGACTGCGCATGCCGGTTCATGACAAACCGATGGTCGTTCGCTGTGCCGTCCCTGCCTTCGCTTCCAATTCCCACAGAATTTGTTTGACAAGATAATCGAGGAAAGCTGAGAATGGCCCGTCCGCCCCCCCGCAGCGCTTCCCTGGCCGAGTGCGCCACTTGCAATTACACGAGCTTAACGCAGAGCGCGAAGATTGCATGAGGAACGTTTAGTTCTGATTTATTCCCAAGCACGATGAGGGACGGGTGTCTTACTTTCTTGTATGCCGGCGCAAAAGCCGGAAAGGGGGAATATGGGAAAGCTTAGCTGGTGGAGGATGGGTTTTGTCCTTTCCGTATTTTGCACCTCCGTATTTTGCACCATGACGGTGATTGCAGCATCTGCGCAAACCTTCAAGTACGAAAATTTCAACTTTGCCGAGGGTGGGAAACCCACTTATGGGCCGCTCGTGCAAGGAGCCAACGGCGATCTATATGGGACGGCGACGGTTGGCGGAGGTCCGAACGACTGTCCGACTTCGGCAGGTTGCGGGACGGTGTTCGAAGTAAGTAGCGCCGGTAAGCTAACCGCGATCTACAGCTTTTGCTCTCAGCCTCACTGTCCCGACGGTGAAACTCCACAAGCGGCAGTGGTGCTGGGCGCGGACGGGAACTTTTATGGGACAACTAGCGCCGGGGGGATCTCGGCTAACTGCCCGTTTAGCGTAGGGTGTGGCACTGTGTTCAAGATCACCCCTGCAGCACAGAAAGGCGTATTTGCGATCTGCTGGGGTTCAATCCCGCCGGAGCGCTGTCGGCCGTTATTTCGCCGAAGGGGACATCGGGTCCGTTGCCGGATGGTACTGGAAACGTCGCGTGGGAGGATTTGGGGAAGAGGAACATCGCTGGCGTGAACACTGTGGGCATCCGCGAGACCACTACGGTCAATGTCGGCGTTATGGGAAACGACGAGCCACTGAGCGGCGTCCGGGAATATTGGCACTCGGATGAGTTGGGAATCAACCTGCTCTCGATTCGCACGGGACCGATGGTAGGCAAGCAGAATTTCACGATCACTGAGATTACATTGGGAGATCCGGATGTCCAGTTATTTGCGCTTCCGGGAGGGTTCAAGGTGAACGATCAACGGAAGAATCCTCCGATTTCGCAGTGAGTGCGAAAGCGGTTTTCCTGGATCTTTTCTGGTGGCGGGAGGGCAGATGGTGGGGAAGTCAATGAATCGGTTTGGGGCGGCGATGCCGGTGTTTCGGGTGAAAGACGTGAAGGCGAGCATCGCCTATTATGTGGACGCGCTGGGCTTTGAATTGCAATGGCAAGCGGGGGAGGGGTTTGCCGGCGTGAAGCGGGGCGATTGTTCCATCATGCTGACCAATGACAATCAGAGCCAGGCGCGGATGTGGATATGGATTGGCGTGGAGGATGTCCGGGAGCTGCATCGGGAGTTCGAGAAGTCCGGGGCGAAGGTGCGGAACCCACCTAACAATTTTGAGTGGGCCGTCGAGATGCAGATCGAAGACCTGGATGGGAATGTGGTGCGCATCGGGTCCGATCCGGAGAAGGACAAGCCGCTTGGGATTTGGCGGGATGCGGACGGAGTCCGGTGGAGACATTTGGGGAATCAGCGGTACGAGCGGGTAGATTGAAAATTCCGCCCTGTCTCTTCGAGGAAACTCAGAAAAGCCCGAGAGACAGGGACGGGGCAGCAGTCATAACTGTTCAGGAACAAATGGACGGGAGTTGCCATTCAACCCCCGGAAAATCGCTTCGTAACGTTCCTTTTTTTCGTAAGCTGCGACCCTCAGCGCAGGCGTCAACGTCACGAGTAATGCTCATTTTGAGTGATGCTCCGAGCAGCACGACGATCCCGAGGATTTCGGGGCGATGTAGGTTGCCTTGGGATCGACGAAATAGCCTTCTTCGTATTTATCGTGATGGCGAACCCATGACATGGTAAAGGCTAAACCTTCTTCGTCGCGGCCCTTGGGCGCGAGGTCCAGAAAGTTGTAGGCACCCACAAGGATGTCGAGCCCGCGAGCGTAGGCGGAATAAGTGTGAAAGATTTCGCCGGCGGAGTTTTTGTAGAACACGCTGAGGCCCGGCGCTTCTTCGCTGGGGAACTCCATCATTTCGTAGTTGTAGCTCAGCTTACCCTTCGCCATCTCATCTTTTGTGAAAGAAACGTGGTAGTCGTGGTTGAAGTCGTTCGAGAACGAGGAGACCCAGTGGAACCGCCAGCCCATGCGTTGCTTGAAGTTCTCGATCTGATCGATGGGAGCGCGGGAAACGACCTCGAGAGTGACATCGCGATTGGCGAGATGGATGAGGCTGCCATCGAAGTGATCGGCGAGATACGAGCAACTGGGGCAACCCGCTTCCCACCCAGGTCCTAACATAAAGTGGTAGACGATCAACTGGCTCTTGCCGCCGAAAAGATCGGGGAGAGTCTGCTTGGCGTTCGGACTATCGAAAACGTACTGTTTTTCAACTTTTTCCCAGGGAAGTTCGCGGCGTTGCCGGCTTAACTCGTCGCGCAGGCGAGTGAACTCTTTCTCTTTTTGGAGCAGTTCTTTTCGACGCGCGATCCAGTCGTCTGGGGAAACGATTTCACGGTCTCGAACTGTCGCGCTGGCAGTGAGCGTAGCCATAGGGATTCTCCTTATTCTGTATTTTGTCTTTATTTTTTATTTTTCAATTTTATTTTTTGCATGCTTTCTTTGCCTGGGCGCTTTGGCTGGCTTGCCGCCCGGGCTATCGTTCTCGGCAATATCTTTGATGCGAAGAAGTTGGCTTGACCAAAGCTCCTGAAAAGGACCCACCCATCGCTCATAAATCATGCGGATGGGCACAACGTTCAACGAATTCACGCGCCGCCGGCCCTGTTCCAGTGTGTTCACCAGATTTGACTGGCGCAGCACCTCCAGATGCTTCATCACGCCAAAGCGGCTGAGGTGCGGAAACGCTTCAACGATTTCGGTGGTGGTGCGGGGACGATCTCGCAGGAAATCGAGGATGTCGCGCCGAGTCGGATCGGACAGGGCTTTCCATACGGGGTCGAGTTCATCCGCGCGACGAGCAGGAGGTTCCGGCACGCCGCTACTCGCACTCCTTTTTCGTTTCAGTAAGCATATGGGTCCAGCCGGAGCCGATATTCTTGCGGTGATCGGGATCGATCATGCCCAAGGCACGATGCCGCAGCGAGACGCGGCACCCGCCGGAAGCCGGTTCGATTTTAAATTCCACGTGATTGATGGCCGGGTACGACATGAACATCGGTCCAGATAATTCGAGCAACTCGGAGGGCTTGATGACCTGTACGAACCCCCAGAGGTGCTCGACGCCGTTGCCTCGATCCCGATACCAGCGGCCTCCGGCTTTTGGCTCGAGCAATAGTTCGAGCGATTGACCATCCGGGCGGGTATTGGCTTTTCCGAGGTGATTTAACACGGCCGTGAAGGCCTTTTCCGGTGTGGCTTTGATGTCAATGTGTTGTTGAATGTCGAGCGTGAGATCTTCCAGTGTCATTGTTTGTGTCCTCCTGACAGCGTCCAATACTGTGACTGTATAGTAACGTGAGTCAATGGTCACGTCAAGAGTTATTTTCGATTCAGATCGATAGTCCAATCAAGTTGGAAGGGGAATGTTCAAAACAACTCGATGTTCACGGTGCGGGGCGACGCAGAGGCGAGGCGGGCATCGCGGGTGAGGAGGGTGGCGCCGAGTTTTTCGGCGAGCGCAATGTAGGCGGCATGGTAGGCCGAGAGATTATGCCGGAGCCGCCAAATGTGCGGTAGAAAGATGAAGTGGGGATAGCGGGCCAGGCGGAGACTGAGTAAATCCTGTAGCGCCTGGTCGGCGCGTTGCGCTGAAACTGCCGATTCGCGCACCAGTCGGCGTAGAACCTGGGCGACCTCAAGATCCAGCAGATGTGGGGCGTGAAGCGATTCCGGACGTGCGTAGATTCGACTCTCGATCTGTCGGCCGGCAGCGGTTTGAAGAAGCCAGTCAATCGCCGCGGATGCATCGAGAACGATCAAAGCGCTTCGCGTTCCTCCCGTACCAGACGGGCGGTGTCGAGCGGGAGCGGGACTGGCTTATGGGTGTGCAGACGGTCGCGCAATTCCGCCAGGGTGGGGCGGTCGGCGATTTCCTTGATCTCGCCGATCAGATAGTCCGACAAAGACATGCCGGCCATGGCGGCGCGAGCCTTCAGACTGCGGTGCAAGGCATCAGGCACGTTGCGCAGCTGTATCATCTTCGACATGTGACCAGCTTACTTTCATGTGCACCACATGTAAAGTCATTTCCTCCTCGGACAATGACCAGACCATGGAAGCTCAACCGCTTGTAGTGGTTGCAAGGCCCACCGGTGTAAAATGCGTCGGCTTTTGTGTTGAGCTTTGTTTTGAGTTGGGAACTCGATTGCAGAAAGGAAAAATCAATGAAACGATCACTAGTGGTGATTGGAGTGGCCGTGGCGATCATGGCCGCATGGTCCGTGGGGCGGGTGCAGGGACAGAAAGGGCAAGCTGAAAAGATACTCTTTGTTGACGCCGAACAGGCGAAGTACAACTCGATGAGCAAGGGCGTGTCCTCGGCCGCAATCAGGGGTGACGCCAACGCAGGCGCTCATGCGACCTTTACCAAGTTCGATCCGGGACAGGATAACGGGATGCACACCCACACAAACGACGTTTGGATCGTCGGCATCAAGGGCGCTTACTTGTATAAGGACGAGGCTGGTGAAAAGCGCGTCGGTGCGGGAGATTTCTTGCGCGTTCCCGGAGGACATAAGCACTGGAGCGGCGGCGACGCAAAAGAGGGCGCGCTGTTCTACGAAGAGTCGTCGGGCAAGTTTGACTTGATCCCGGCGAAGTAGTAGCTCCGGCCTTTCCCCAAGCGTCTGGGGTCGAGCATGGAAGTTACCATTGTGGAGGATAATGGCCCGACGGAGCCATTTACCGATGTGCGGCCTCGGTTTAGTCTTCTGATTGAGCAGCACTTGGGGGAGGGCTGATCGACATACGTCCCACGACTCGAATGAGTCTGGGGCGTTTTGTTTTGGGCTACTGTTCTTGCAAACGCGAGGCGTCAGCCGAGGAGGCTTCACGCCGGAGCATACCGCTTAATCGCGAGGCCGCGTGCGTGCTCACGCGTTTTCGCCACGTCGTAGGCGAGTTGCATCCGGAGAAGGTGATCCATGTCCGGGCCGAAAGCTTTTTCGATGCGCAGGGCCATTTCAGGCGTGAGCGCCGCCTTGCCGTGCAGAAGATCGGAGAGCGTGGCGCGGCGCACTTTTAAAATTTCCGCCGCCTTCGACACGGTGAGATCGAGCGCTTCAATGACTTCGGTTCTTATCAACTCGCCGGGATGAGGTGGATTCTTCATGGGCATTTCGGCCTCTCCTACTGGTAATCGATCAGGTCAATTTCGCTGGCAGTATTCGTCTGTTCGTCATGCGAAAAAATCAGCCGCCAGTTTCCCGTAACAGTCAGGCTCCATGATCCTTTAGAGGTCGCCCTTGAGAGTATGCAGCTTCCAACCGGGAAACCGGCGAAGCTGCTCCAGCGTCTCGGCGGTTTCAACGGCGAACAGAAGCTTGCGCAGCTTGTCGGCCATCGCCGACGGCACGCCCTTGGCGCTTCCGTCCTCGTGGAGCTGCCTTAGCGCTTTGTGGCGAAAGCGGACAAGATGCATGTTGTCCTTGTTCCTGCTGCTTCTTCATTGTGTACGGTTCAACCGTACATGTCAAGCCCTAAATTCCCAGTCGGCTTCGTTGCTCGTCATCCTGAGCGGAGTTGGCGGTCGCGAAGCGAGCGACAACGGAGTCGAAGGACCCCTGCACGTTGGAAGTGACGATGACGACTGAGGGAGTTCTCTCCGCGCAGACGGGAGCAGTGGTGGAAACTCCTTTCGGAGTTGGTGCCGCTGCAGGCGGGTATGGGGTCCTTCGACTGCGCGGCTGCTTCGCGAAGCGCGAAGCAGCCACTCCGCTCAAGATGACAGAGCTGAGGTGGCTTCCAGCAAGCGGAGCAGCACTTGCTCGACGCTGCTGGAGCCGGTGGCTTGGAGTTGCTTT
>PLUJ01000019.1 GCA_003165455.1 Acidobacteriaceae bacterium
AAAGCACTGAACCCCGTCTTTTTTGGCGGCGCAAATGATGTTGTGATCCTCAGTTACCGCATGAAGACCGTCCGGCAAGGGATATCCCAAGTTCATCCATTCTTCAAATTTGCAGACATCGGTTGTGGCTAGGTTTTGCCAATCCTCAAATAGCGGAGCGCGGCATCCCGGATAGGTGGGAACGATGGCAATACCCATTCGAATGAGTTTTTGAGCCTTGTCTAAAAGCGTCAGCCTATTCTTTGCAGCAGTATGCGGGTTCAGCGCAGCATTAGCTGCGACCTTGGTAGATTCCATTATTCTCACCGATTTGTTTGATTTACGCTGTGCCCTGTTCTAAGTTCCTACGCTGGAATTCAGCGTAGGAGGCGGGGGTAAGAACAAAGCAGTAAGAACCCGCCCCCTTCGAAATCTTCGCTCGCCCGTCAGCGCCGAAGCCCTCTACCGTAAATACTGCATAGTTAGTTTTTTCCATCCACCGGTGAGATTTCTTTAGAACCAGCAGGAAAGTACAGGCGTTGAAGCACTGCGGCGTACTGCGGTCGGAGTTATAGGTCCTTGAAATAGGGATTCCGACTTCCAGTTCCATATCCAGCAGCATATGGGCGAAAGCCCTCTAATAAATTTGAGTATTAGGAGCATGCATGTTGGAAATAGAAGAAACCATTCACGTACCGGATTATGCGGATCGTGCATTTCTGGAAATTCCCGCGCTACAAAACCCGACTGAAGAAGAAACAGTCCTCACTGGAGAGATAGAACACCTTTGGAAACAGCATAGGAATGTTCAAATTTCGATCCAGCAGGATAGAGAGAACGTTAGTTCGCTCCGGGCGGAACTCGGGCAACGACTGACCCAGATGAAGGAAGTGCTGGCGCGACGCGGCAGGAACGAGCAATGGAGTGCGTGGCTCAAGGAACAACGAATCCCTCGTGCCACCGCCGATCGCTTGGTAGCGAATCATGAGCGGTCGCTGAATCCCGACCTAAATTGCCTCACTGAGTCAATTTTTGAGCCCACCGACGAAGAAATCGTAAGACTGGTGAGCGCTATATCTTCCCGAGTGCGCAAGGTCTTGCCGGGCGCGATCACCATCTACCATTTCGTTGGTTCATTAGCATCCTCTTTGGGATTGGAACCGAAGGAAACAGTCGGAGGACTTCTTGTTCCACGACCAGAAAGTGCCGCTCCGGAAAGCGCAGCGACGTCAGCAGAGATTTTGAATGCTGGGATAGACCTGCCAGCACAGTCGTCAATACCTGAGGACGGAATAAGTCTGGAAACCGCTGCCGAGTGATTCCGCATGCAGGCCGTCATCACCTCAGTATTAGAAATCAGCAGCGGTTAGCCAAATTAAAAACGGAAGGTAAAGAGAGACAGAAACAAATGAAAAATACTAGCGATCCAAAATATTCGGCGCCCGGTGTGGGAAATTTGAACGACGAGGAACGGGCGCAAATGGCACGTGATCTCCGACAGCTGGAATTGGACGGCACGATAGAGTATGTCGATGGCATGTGGCGTCTTGCATCGCCGAACAATGCGGACTGACCCCGTTTGCAAAAGTGGGAGCGGTGCTTCGAAAGAGTGCCGCTCCCGCTGTCCTCTGTAATCAATTATCCGAACTTATCAAACCTTGGCTTCATTGCATGCCTCTGCGCCACTTTTTTCCCAGTGCCGTTCCTCTGATCGCGAACCTGAAAGCCTCACAGTGACCTCGTGATGCCGGGTGGTACTTCTGAGTAAAAAGCCATAGTTTTTTTCTTGGAAGCGATACAGCCCTTTGGTATGGTCTGTGAAAGTTGTCGCAACAGATTCTGGGTCCAATTGAAGACTTTCAGAATTCACAACAGTTTGCCAAACCGTGCCGTTCACCAATTCCGAAATTCGGATCGCGCCCGCTCGCGCGTGAGGATGCATTTCAAAAAGCGTTCAGATCACGGAAGCTAAATTCTCATACTGGAGAAATCTTGCATGCCCAAGAATGTACTAGATGTGTGCCTGTTGGCTGTGCGCACGCCTGCTGTTTTCGGCTAAGGTCACGGTCATCGTAGCCACTAATGATTCAGCCGTCCAGGGATCACAGTCTACGACGCCTCCCGCGCGGCAAAGAGCACGCCACTCCTGTCGAAAACATCAAGGGGCCCGAGGAGAGAATGATCAAGAATCTATATTTGTCGATGATGTTGCTTTTATTGGGATCGAGCATACTGCCGCTTTCTTTTGCTTCGGTGGNNGTTACTGTGACCAGTCCGGCGGAAAACTCTACCAGCCCTAGCGCTGTCCTCTTTACTGCGAGCGCGACAAACTGGAACACTTCTGATCATCTGGAAGTGTGGGATTCCAACGACGGACAATCCGCCAGTAAGCTTGGAAACGTCTATGCAGCAAGCACCGATACGGTTTACGTGTTGCCCAACGGTACACACACCACTACGGTGAAAGCCGTTACCTCGTCCGGCTCCGTGCTAGGTTCGAGCAGTGTGACCTATACCGTTGCAGAGAACTGCACCGACTCCGACACGACGTCCTGCGATTTTGATCGGCTCGGACCTGCTGACCCCGATACGAGTTGCAACAACGCTCTCAACGAAGCGGCGTGGATCGGAAACCCTTGTGGAGCGCAGGGTAACGGAAGTTCGGAACCGAAGAGCTACAGCGCGGAAGAAATCACCGATCCCGGTTCGCTTCAAGATACCAATAATACGAGCTTGAATGGACATTCCCTTCTTCTCTCTGAAACACAAGCTAGCTCTGGATACTCAAATGTGCTCTTCAGTGCTTCGAGTCCCAACCCGACGACGACCTTGGATTCGC
>PLUJ01000172.1 GCA_003165455.1 Acidobacteriaceae bacterium
AAATCTATCAAGAGCGACTTGGTACGGATTGATCGGATGAAGGATGCGGAGATCGACTATTCGGATATCCCGGCGGTGGACAGGGCATTTCTGAAGAAGGCGACCACGGCCTGGCCTCCGGTGAAGAAGCAACTCACGATTCGTCTTGATGCGGACGTGCTTGACTGGCTGAGGGGGCATGGCAAGGGGTATCAGACGCGCATCAATCGCATTCTTCGCGTGGTGATGGAGAGCCAGCCGGGGCGTGCGGCGCATCGGTAGAGCGGCCTTCTCCTCGCAAAGGAAGCGAGAAATGCGCCCCCCGACGCCGTGCTGCGATCCTATGTTGTTACGCTCTTGAAATCGCGCTCGCCGCGTTTTGCGCGTCGGGCGGTCCAAGCATTTCTTGCCGGACTCGCCATTCACGGGAGTACAGAGAATGAGTTACTTCGCCTTTACAGCCACGACGAAATACTTAAATTGAAANNATATCGTTTTGTCGTTGGACCAATCGTTGTGGGGGAAGGAAGACGGTTGCTGGAGGGAGTTAGCCTGTGAGAGGGATTGCAATTAAAACTTGTTGAATCAAAGAATTTTGAATCAGGATGTGTTGCACTTTGTTACTTGAAACAGTGACAGGAAAACCGTGGTTACCGCATCCCGGCCGTCGAAGTTGAGGGGGCCAGAATCGCTTAATCGCAGCGGTAAACCGCTGCGCCACCCAAAATCAACTGCCGCACTTTTCCCTTTCGGAGACAGTCTTTAGGCGCGATGGTACTCTTATATTTTGCGCCAAGACGAAGGAATCCGATCTCTGTCTTCTCCCGACAACCCGCAGCCTGAATCGCAACGATTGCCGAGCGACGTGCAGTTATCTGCGCCGCCGATCACGTATTCGTTCCCGCGGCTGGAGCTGCCGCTGCCGACGTTGATTCCGCTGGCTGGCGAGAATCCGGTGTGGTCGGGGTGGGACGTGCTGGTGATTGCCATCCTTACGCTAGGCGTCCTGTTCCTTACGCAACTTGTCACCGTTCTGATTGCGCGGCAATTTACTCATCCGCACCGCAGTTGGGTTGATCTGGCGCAGAGCCCGACGCTGGCGCTACTTTCGGAATTTCTGGCGTACATCCCGGTGTTGCTCTATATGGTTTTGCTGCTCGAGGGTAAATATCGGGTGCGGTTCTGGCCCGCGATCCGCTGGAGTTGGCCCCGGGCTAGCGGATTTTCCATCTTCGGAATAGGCGTGCTGATGATCGGTTTCGACGCATTGGGGCGATTTTTGCCGATGCCGAAGACTACGCCCTTTGATCAATTCTTTGGGCGTCCTTTGGACGCTTATTTGACTGCCGCGTTTGCGGTCACGATAGGTCCGTTGATGGAAGAGCTTTTCTTTCGTGGATTTCTCTATCCGGTGATCGCGCGGCGGATGGGGGCGGTGTGGGGAATTTTGCTGACGGCGCTGCCTTTCGGGGTGATGCACTATGCACAGTACAAATCGTGGTCGGCGGTGCTGATTATTGTTTTGGTGGGAGTGGTGCTCACGACGGTGCGGGCAGTGACGAAGTCGGTGGCGTCCAGTTTTCTGGCGCACGTGGGCTACAATGCGACGCTGATGACGCTGGCTGCGATTGCGACGGATGGATTCAGGCACATGGACAAGGTGGGGGTGTGGGTGGGCAGGTGAGGCGCTGTGGGGTGGTGAAATTCGTGCTTGTGAGGCTTTTATAGGCTTTCCCTTGAGCTCGAATTGGGATTGCAGCGGTCTTCGTGGTTAGAGTTCGCGGGCAGGAGTGCCCGCGCCACATTATTTTATGGTGAGGGTTAGGATTTGGGCGCCGGAGACTACGTAGTCGAGGGGGGCGGTGGAGGTTTCGTCGACGTTGGATTCGCCGCTGACGATCATTTCCTGGTTGCCGCGCATGCCGTCCATTACGTTCATGATCGAGAGCGGGAGGGTGGGCATGACTTTATCGGCGACGCGGGCTTCGGGATCGGCTTCGAGCAGAGAAACGTAGACGCGATTGTTAGAGTGCTCTTTATTCAGCAACGCGATGGTAGAGGCGAGATCGAGCTTGCGGCCGAAGGCGGCATTGGAGCGGCCGACGTGGTCGAGCGTATCGCCATCGCAGACCAGGATGCGGAGGGTGCCTTTGCCGGCTGAGGTGGGGATCTTTACGGGAATCTGCTGCACGATGCGTTCGCCGCGGTAGGGGGCAAGGACGGTTTCGAGCATGATTTCCTGTCCGGGACGGGCTTCGGTTACATCGGTGCGAGCGCTTTCAAGCCGCGCCCAGCGTCGTTCGCGAACCAAGTCGAAATCCAGATTCACGCCCTGCACGGCGGCGGCGGTGTAAGGGTTGTCATAAATACTGCCAAAGCGCTCGCCTAAGGACGTGGCCGCCTGCATGGCTGCAGGTTGAGCACCCTCGGAGGGAGAGAACATGTTCTTCATGGTGACGTCGGGAAAACCCTTCACTCCGATATTGCCATTCAAGCGGTAGGTGATTTCTTCCCCGAACTCGTTTATGCCGTGTAGCGCATTGAACACGGTGACCATGAGAGCCACTGGCGTCAGCTTCGCGTTGTTCAGCACTTCGTAGTGAAACTGCTTCACTCCGGTGTTGCTGTGAATGGTGAGGGTAACGGGAATCATGTCCGGCTTTTTGTCAAAGACGCCCATAATGCCGGTATGGCGGTCCTGGACAAAGGTTCCCACCGGCTCCGTGGTGTTGACGATCTTGAAGGCGTTCATCGGCGAGGGCAGGGTCGCCACCACTTCGGCNNAGCGGATGTCCGCAGGCCAGCAGACGCTGGGGATCGACATAAGTGACGGTGCAGGTGGCTTCGATGTTCATATCGCCGCGAACCAGGATTGCGCTGATGGCCGATCCGGCTTCGACGGGTTCGGGCTGCTTATCGTCGCTCATTGAGCCGGCGCCCATGACCGGGACAATTCCGGCAGAGCCAAGCTGGCCGGCAAAAAGTCTAATTGCTTCTTCGGAGAATCCGTTGAAGACCAGTGGGGTTTCGATCGGCTTGAGATAATTCGCGAAGCCGGTGACGGAATCCGACGCGGAGCCTGGCAGTGGCACAATTCCGGGCGTGCTGGTTTTTCCGGCAACGTTATTCAGCGCAGGCTTTACGGCCGCGCTCTCTTCGGCGGGCGACTGATCGAGCGCGTTGATCTCGAGCATGTCGGCGATTGGCGTGACACCGGCGATGGGCTCTTTGGAAAATTCGCCGATGCGGAAGGCCAGCGCGCCGGCCAACTTGCCATCGATGTAAACCGGGCTACCGCTCATGCCGGCGACTACGCCGGTGTATTCCACCTTTTGGCCATGGAGCCGCACCAGGATGACGTTCCCTTTGGGCCCGTTCACGTTGTGTAGCACGCCGAGGACTTCGACCTCCATGGGCTCAGGCTTTACGCCTTCGAACACGGTGTAAGCGACGCCGCGCATGCCGGCATGGATCTGGGTGATGGGAATGATTGGAGGGCTTTGCAGGGGATCAGACTTCTGCGCAGAGGCGAAGAAAGAGGAAAACAGGCAAACGAATAAGACCGCTAGAACTGATTTTTTCATGTACTACGCCTGGCGGGACGGTTCCATCCCGCGCTTATCGATTTAACTTCGTTAAATTGTAGTTCGTTGCCAGGAGGAGAGACTCGGGAGCCGGGCAAAACATCCCAATNNCTATACTAGCACAGGGACTTTTGGTCTCAACCATCTCATTTTGCTTTCAAGGGTACTTATGTTCGCCAGGATGTTTGCTCGTTTTGTGACAAAGAATCGTATGGCATTTGCTTGGCGTTTCGTGCCGGGATTACTGGCTTTAATGATGATTTTGGCTGTAGTTCCTGCTTCCGCGCAGGACCAAAGCCAGGGGCAAGGGCAAGACCAGAGTCAGACNNCAAGCAGGATGCGCCACCCGAGGCGGGAGGACCTGGCGGCGACATGGGACCTTACTCGATTCCGAAGAAAACTCCCGAGGAAGCGCCAGCGCCGCCGCCACTGCCGCCCACGCCGAAAAAAGTGGAAGGATTGCCTGACTATTCGATTCGGGTGAATGCACCGCTGGTGAATGTAGACGTGCTGGTTACCACGAAAACGGGAGAGTTTATTCCTGGGCTGAAGAAAGATAATTTCCGCATCATGGAAGATGGAGCGCCGCAGACGATTACGAGCTTCGCCGTTTCCAAAGCGCCGATTACGGCAGTGCTTCTGGTTGAATTCGCGGCGACCAACTATGCGTTTATGATCCAGGCGTTGCAGGCTTCTTACGCGTTCGCGAATACTTTGCAGAAGGACGATTGGGTTGCGCTGGCTTATTACGATATGCAGCCTCACATCTTGGTGGATTTTACGCAGGATAAAAAGGCTCTTTACGGCGGATTGAATCAACTGCGGATTCCGGGTTTCTCGGAGACGAATTTGTTCGACGCTTTGTATGACACGCTCGACCGGCTGGACCGGATTGAAGGCAAGAAATACATCATTCTGGTGACCACGGGCGTGGATACTTTTAGCAAGCTTACTCTGGATAAAATCACGAAGAAGATTAGAGACACGAAAGATGTAACGATTTTCCCGATGAGCGTGGGATGGATTATTCGGGAGAGGTATGAAGCGCAAGGGCGCGCGGCACCGCACGGGCTGGGCATTCCGGTGAGTCAGATGGATTATCTGCAGGCCGATAACGAGATGCGTACTTTCGCGGCGATGACGGGGGGGCGGGCTTATTTCCCGCGCTTTCAGGCGGAGTACGGAGAAGATTTTCAGGCGATCGCCAACGACATCCGGAATCAGTATTCGATTACTTACCGACCCAGCAATGACAAATTGGACGGAACTTACCGCAAGCTGAAGGTGCAGGTGGTTGCGCCGGACGGCGGGCCGCTTAAGGTGAAAGACCAGAAGGGTAAGGACCAGAAAATCGATGTGGTGGCTCGGGACGGGTACACGGCCCGGCATTCAGTGGATTAGGCTTAAATTCGGCGGAGGTTAGGAATCGAGGAGAACGTCTTCTTCTTCCTCTTGCTTGCGCTCTTGCTGTTTCTCTTTTTTCTCGTCCGCTGTCGCGCCGGCGGGTTCTGGTGAAGACAAGGGAGTGGACGTGGCGTCTCCGGCGGGATCGGGTTCAGCGTCGCGCTGAGATTCATCCAGCTGACGCAGGCCTTCCATCAGCAAGCCTTGAGTGTTGAGCTGAGTGGTTTCTTTGTCCGTTTTGCCTTCGAAGTTGAGTTCGAAATTGCCGCCCGTCCAGCGCAAGACCTTGAAAACAGCGGGATCACCGACCAAATCACCGGAGGAAGAATTGTAGGTAGCGTGCTTGACCTGGCCTTCGGCAAAGAAAACTTCGCACTTGTCGCCCTGATGGTTGAGTTTGAGCTGGCAGCTTTTACGTCCCATTTCAAGCGACTGCATGAGGTCGATGACGTTCATTTGCGAAAGATTGCCGCGGACGACGCCATCGGAAGGGGCGGTCTTGGCCATCTTTTCGAGCGCGATGCGGTCGACGGTGCGCTTGATGCGGCGCGTCGCTTC
>PLUJ01000169.1:0-1287 GCA_003165455.1 Acidobacteriaceae bacterium
TTCGGCGATGCAAGACGCCACACCGTCAACGAACTCTATAGTACCCTTCGATTCCAGCTCCCGGAGATCTCTCGCCATTTGCGCCCGTTGCTTTGCGTTCAGATTGCCCACTCCCGGTGCAGAATATTTTTCATCGCTACTATTTTTCATTTGTTTTCTCTCTCTTTATCTTCCATTTGTTATTTGGCTAACTACCGCTAATTTCTAATACTGAGTTCTGCCGGCCGCCTCCGAGGATCCCAACGTGGCGTCAATAATTCCGCCACAGACACTCCACCCGCCGACTTTTGCCGCCGTCGTGCCGAAAGTTGGTGGTTCGCAACTGAACATCTTTTCTCCAAAACGGATCCCCCAACTCTGAATAGATCGGACTTTCGTATTCGCTGAGCAGCCATCGATAAGGAGCACTCAATAATTCTTCGACAAGTTCCTCATGCCTGAGGTCATCCGCCCGATAACTTGTCCCAACATCGCAGTTTGCGTATGGCGGATCGAAATAAGCAAAATCGGTCGGTCCCAGATCGGCCAACGTCTGCGCATTCGAGCAACCGTTCCACAACTTCCGGTTCGTAGCTCACCACCTCTTTCTCTTCGTACGTTGGCCATTCATTTTGAGACACGAGGTTTCTACGACCGCATGAGTTGAGGAAACTCACTACATTATTAAAGTGGTTATAGACCGTGCGTGGCGCGATTTTTTTACGCGCCGATGTCTCCTGTTGGCGAAGGTAGACTTTAAACGAGCGCAGATCATCCCCATCGATTTCGTCTACGAATTCCTTAGAGCAAGATTTCCTGAATAGGTCCAGCGCCAAGGTGTAACACTGGATAGTGTGTTTGCANNCGGCTGCTTTGCCAGTGCTCAGGTAGCACTTAATCGATGTATCCAGCAACCTCCACCCGCTCGTGGACTGTGTCCCCGCCGCCAAGCGATCATGTGTCGTTAAAGTTCCACGCTCCACGTCACGTAGCAGTTTTTCCTTCGATGCTTTAGCGTCGAGGGCGAGTAATGGGTCGGAGCCCACGGCTTCCCATCTTCCGGCATAACGTAGATAGTATTGCCCATCCTGTGCCTTCAGCCGGGTTTGCCGTTGGTCCGTATAAACCGGTTTTACATACATCCCGTTGCTGCGAATCCATAAAGATACTGTACGCTGCATGTTTGGCCTCCTTTTGCTAATACCAGGCCAAATCAGAAAACCCCTAAATTGTTCACAGAAATGTTACAGCTCTGCGAAACTCTTATTTCACGGTAATATTTGAGGTTGGTGGGCAGTGCAGGACTCG
>PLUJ01000169.1:1297-8082 GCA_003165455.1 Acidobacteriaceae bacterium
GACGCGCTGGACCGAGTATATGCGACCTTTGAAAACAGCGTCAATGCAAGCCGCCAGCCACCACACTACTAAAGTTCGCCCTGCTCACGCCGATAGCTGTACTTGGATACGTCTGGCGCACGATTCTTCTTATTGCCCCATACACCCCAGCATTCTGGAGAAGCGAATGAATGGCATCGGACTGAGAACGAAGCTGGCGCTGGGATTTGGCACGTTGCTCACAATGCTCGTTCTGCTCGGTGGCGTCAGCTACTACTCGCTCCGCCGAGTGACCGCCGCCACTGAAGCTGCCAACGATTCGCTGACCAGAAAACAGTACGTCATCCTCACCGAAGTTGAGGTTGGCAAGCAACTTCAGGCCGCCAATGAGCATACCTTCACTGGCGAGACTGCATCCCTACAGCGATACGCGGAAGCCAAAAGCGACGTGCAACAGACTCTTCATTCTCTCGGCGATTTGCTGGCCTTCGAAAAAGACCAGGCCCTATTCGCCGCGCTGCTGAAAAGTGTGCAGCAGATCTCCACATTTACCGAGCAGGAAATCGCTCTGCGCCGGGCCAACCGCAACTACGAAGCCACCGATATGGCGTTCGGACCCAAGGAAAAGCAGGCCATCAAAGCCGTCGCGGCGGACGCCGCTCAACTCGAGGCCTGGGAAGATACACAGGCTAGAACCGCCCTGCTCTTAGAGCACAACGCTCAATCCCGGGCCAACCTGGTCACCGTCACGCTGGTCCTCTGCGGCTTCGCAACCGGAATTCTCATTGCCACCTTTATTATGCGTTCGATCACTCAAGGCATGTCGCGAATGCTCGGCATGATCCGCGAAATTGCCGCCAACAACCTTANNTCAGGACGATATCGTTGTGCACACCACCGACGAAGTAGGACAGGCAGAGAGCGCGCTCAACGGAATGAAAAACAATTTGCGCGAACTGATTAACTCCATTGCCGCCACTGCGGAGCAAGTCGCCAGCGCCACTCAACAGATGTCCGCTTCCGCCGCACAATCCGCCGAAAATACCCGCGTCCAAAGCGAACAGACTCAACAAGTGGTCGCGGCTATGCAAGAAATGGCCGGCAAAGTTCAGGAAGTGTTGTCCAGCTCCACCACCGCCTCCACCTCCTCGCAGCGAGCCGCCGACGCTGCCCACCGCGGCGGTCAGGTCGTCGAGGAAGCCCTCGCCACGATTCGCAGCATCGCGGATTCCTCCAAAGGAGTTGCCGCCAGCATCACCACTCTAGGATCAAGCTCGGAACGCATCAGCAAAATCGTTGGCGTCATCGATGACATCGCCGATCAGACTAATTTGCTCGCTCTCAACGCAGCCATCGAAGCCGCTCGCGCCGGGGAACAAGGCCGCGGTTTTGCCGTGGTATCCGACGAAGTTCGTAAACTCGCCGAGCGTACCACCAAAGCTACCAAGGAAATCGCCGCTACCGTCGAATCCATCCAGAGCGAAACCAGCAACGCCGTGCGGGCCATGGATCAAGGCACGCGCGATGTAACCGCCGGGGTCGAGAAAACCTCCGCCTCTGGCGCCGCATTGCAGGAAATCATCACCATGTCATCCAAAGTGGGCGAGGTCATCTCCGAAATTACCTCCGCCGCCAACCAGCAATCCGACGCCACTCAGCAGGTAAACCACAGCATGTCGCAAATCTCCAGCCTGGTGGAAGAATCCGCCCTTACCGCCAGTCAAATGGCCAGCTCTTGTACCGACCTTTCCAACCTCGCTCTCAATCTGCGCAATCTGGTAAATCAGTTTAAGTTGGATTCGCAATCGAAGGACTCTCGTTTGAATGACTCGCAGCATAACGATTCGCAACTCAACGAACCGCCATCCACCTTTTCTGGAACCGTTCTCCCTCCAACTCGCTCCCTCGCCTTACCCAGGGCTTCCGGCGCGGCAGCCGGATCCGAATAATATAGAGCATCCCCAACACCTCTTGTTTTCTTCTTTGAATGAAGCAAACAAATTCCCGTCCTGCTCGCTTCTGTGCAGTCCCCTGCTAGACTGGCGCGGTGCGACGCTTAATCGTAAATGCCGACGATTTCGGCCTCACTGCAGGCGTGAACCGCGCCATCTTCGAAGCTCACACTCAAGGAATTGTCACTTCCTCTACCTTGATGGCAAACGGGCCCGCGTTCGACGACGCAGTCCGTCTCGCGAACCAGCTTGCCTCGTTGAGTATCGGCTGCCATGTGGTATTGACCGATGGCGAACCTGTTCTCGATGGCGCTCAGCTCTCCACCATCACAGAAAATCGTCCCGAGGGCGCTCGCTTTCGCAACGGCCTCTCATCCTTCGCAATTCGATCCTTCGCCGGACGCATGAATGCCGAACAGATTGAAGCTGAAACCTCTGCGCAGATCCGCAAGCTTCAGTCGGCTGGCATTGCCGTCTCCCACGTTGACTCGCACAAACATACGCATTTATTTCCCGCTGTCCTGGGGCCGATGATGCGTGCCGCGCAAGCCTGCGGAGTTCGCGCCATACGGAATCCATTTGGTCCGCGCAAACCTCTGAAATCGGGCGATCTGCTCGCGCGACCCAGCCTGTGGACGCGCTACGCCGAAGTCCGGCTCCTCCGCACGCTAGCCGGCAAGTTTCGCCGCGCCGCCGAGCGAATGCAATTCGCCACTCCCGATGGCACCCTGGGAATTGTCGTTACCGGCACGCTGGACGAAAAACTCTTCCGTGCTATCACGAAAATAATTCCCGAGGGAACGTGGGAGTTCGTCTGCCATCCCGGCTACAATGACGCCGATCTGCAGCGAGCCAACACTCGTCTCCGTCAGTCTCGCGAAGCTGAGTTGGCCGTTCTCACCCTGCCCGCGGCCCGCGAACTGCTTCTCCAACAAGGAGTCGAACTGATTTCCTATCGAGATCTTGCCCGGAACCCTTAATCGGCCGGCAGGGCAGGTCCACTTCCCATCCGCGAATTACTTCGGTAATCTCACTGGGAGCGCCTGTCAGGTTATGATTCCCTCAGAGTAGGCTCAGAACAGATTTGGAGGTTCCATCATTCCCGCCCCTGGCGCAGCTCCGCGTGCAACCCTAGAACTGCGCTTGCGCGTATGGGGGATGGGTGCGAACGATCAGCCATTCCATCAGAACGCGACCGCGCAGAACGTCAGCGCCACGGGGGCCTGCATCAACGGCCTCGAGCAGGCGGTGAAAGTCGGCGACGTCATCGGCGTTCAATACGAGAGCAAAAAAGCTCGCTGCAAAGTCATCTGGGTGCTCGAAGCCGGCGGCCTGAAGAAGATGCAGGTTGGGGTGCAGCTGGTCGCTGACCAGGAATGTCCCTGGCTCTCCCAGCTGCCCATCGAGGTGCGTTCCAACATACGCCCTTCCGCTCCCGACAATCGCCGCAAATACCAGCGCCACAGAATAGCTTTTCCCCTGGAGTTTCGCGACGAACGCGTCAACACTCCCATGCGCGTGAATGCCACCGATATCAGCGGCAACGGCTGTTACGTTGAAACCGCCATGCCACTGGCCGTCTCGACCGTTCTGCGAGTCGATTTCTGGATCGATCAGGAACATATATCCGCCACCGCGAGTGTGCGAACTCGCGACCCGGGCGTTGGCATGGGGATTGAATTCAACGGAGCCACGGAAGATACAAAACGGCGCTTCCAGGCCTATCTCGACAAGATCGATCCGGGCATTAGCGTTCCTGACCGTCCAGCCACGCCATAATTCCGCTCTCCTACTCGAACCGCAAAAAATTTTAGTTCGGCGCAGAATCTGCATCGTCTGCCGTTCCCAGCCATCGAATTACAGAGTCTCTGGCACGATTTCACAAAGGGTAGGCCTCGCAGAATGAAGATTGGCATCACCTGTTATCCCACCTACGGCGGCAGCGGCGTGGTGGCCACGGAACTCGGACTGGAATTAGCTCAACGCGGCCACGAAATTCACTTCATCTCCTACGCTCAACCCATCCGCCTCCGCGGCGAAGAACCCAACATTCATTATCATGAGGTAGAAGTCTCCCGCTATCCGCTCTTCGATTACCCGCCCTATGACCTGGCTCTCGCAACGCGTATGGCCGAGGTGTCCCAGCTCTACGACCTTGACCTTCTGCACGTTCACTACGCCATTCCTCATTCCGTGAGCGCACTGCTGGCGCGGCAAATGTTAGCCAATGGCCCGCGTGGACGCCGTCTTCCCTTCGTCACCACACTGCACGGCACCGATATCACTCTCGTCGGTCTCGACCGCTCCTACCTTCCCATTACTCGCTATTCCATCAACCAGAGCGACGGCGTTACCGCCATTTCCAACTACCTTCGCGATCGCACCCTGCGGGTCTTCGACGTAAAAAAGGAAATCGAAGTCATCTACAACTCCGTGAACTGCGACGTCTACCGCCGCTGCAAGAATTCCGCCGAACGCCGCGCGGAGTACGCTCCCAATGGCGAAAAGCTTCTGGTGCACCTTTCCAACTTCCGTCCAGTAAAACGCGTCACCGATGTAATCGAGATCTTCGATCGCGTCCGCAAGAAGGTCCCTTCGAAGCTCCTGCTGATCGGCGATGGTCCGGACCGCTCCGTGGCCGAATGGCTGGCCGTGCAAAAAGGTATTCACGAAGACGTGCTTTTTCTCGGCAAGCAGGATCAGGTCGAAGAAAAACTTGGCGTCGCCGATATTCTTCTGATGCCAAGTGAACTGGAATCCTTTGGCTTGGCGGCTCTTGAAGCCATGGCCTGCGAGTGCGTTCCCATCGCCACCCGCACCGGCGGCGTGCCCGAAGTGATCGAACACGGCACCAGCGGGTATCTTGCCGACGTCGGCGATGTCGACACCATGGCCCGCTATGCCGTCGAACTTCTCAACGATGAAAGCGCTCTGCAAGCCATGGGCAAGGCCGCGCGCGCCGTCGCCAAAGCCCGCTTCTGCTCCAGCAAGATCGTTCCGCAATACGAAGACTTCTACCGCCGCATCGTCGAGCGCTCTTCGTAAAATCCCTCCGGAACTCCGCCTTCGGTCTCGAGCAGCGGCAGCCGGATTCTTACCAGAGTCCCCTTCCCCGGATGACTGTCAATCGTCATGCGCGCGCTATCTCCATACAGCACGTGAAGCCGCTCGGAAATATTCGCCATCCCAATCCCCGCGCCCCGCACCGTGTCAGGTTCCGGCTGGTGCGTCGCCTCCATACCCACCCCATCATCCTCCACTTCAATCACCAGTCCGGACTTCGACAGCCGGCTGCGCAAATGAATGCTCCCGCCATCCACCTTCGAAGCCAGCCCGTGCTTGATCGAGTTCTCCACCAGCGGCTGCAACAGCATGCTTGGAACCATCACGTCGAGCGACTCCGCCGACAGTTCTTTCACCACCCGCAATTTATCTTTTCCAAACCGAACCACTTCGATATCCAGATAGTTATCGATGAACTCCACTTCCTCGCGCAGCGGCACAAACGAATCCGTGCTATTCAGCAGCCTGCGCAGAATTGTTGCCAGCTTCGAGATCACATCCCGCGCCGTATCCGGATCGAAACGTACCAGCGACGAAATCGAATTCAACGTATTAAAAAGAAAATGCGGATTGATCTGATTCTGCAGCGCCTCCATCCGCGCATGCAGCAGCAACCGCTCCTGCTCTTCCAGTTTGATTTGAATTCGCACGCTGTTGAAGATCTTCAGCTCAATCCCAATCGCCATGGCGGAAGCTGCATAGATCGCCATCTCGATCCATAAATTTCCGCTGTCCATGCTGAAAATCGAACGCGGAAAATATCGCGCCAACTCGGTTTGCACGATCTTCATGCCCACGATGGTGGTGAAGTACATGATCTGCCAGTCGAACAGACGCGGGGTCGGAAGGTTGCGCCGAATCAACCGATAAATACTCAGATCGATGAACGGTGAGAACGACCAGATATCGTCTTTATCCAGCGCCATTGTGCGTAGCTGTCCGGCGATAAAACCGCACAGCACGCCGAACGGCAGCATCGCCCATTCTCCATGCAGCAACGCCGGCACTCCCATCAGCACGCCGCCCAACACCCCGGCCCACCGCCCGCCAATCGCTCCCAGCAAAAGCGCCGTCTCGAAACTTAAGTCGCCCGCCACAAAGCTGGTCGCCGTCCGGATCCATACTCCGATCGTGATGGGCAATCCCATCCACAACACCAGATAGGTTTTTTGCAATATCGACCGCTCTTCCCGGAACAGAAGAGACTTGAACGCAACGGAGCGCACCAGGCTGCTCGAGACCGCTGCAGCCACCCCCAGCTTCACGAGTAAATTGATCCAGATCAGACGTGGTTCCATGGAGTTCGGCGCAGCCCAAAAGCAAACTCTAGCACGAAGGAGAATATCGGGATCNNTTCACCCGATGACCCGATCCAACATCACTCGATTTTTGTTCTCAGATCCTTGCCCGTCATCTCCTTCGGCTCATCCACCCCCAGCATCCCAAGCATCGTCGGCGATATATCGCGTAACGATCCATTTGGCTTCAGCGTAAATCGATTGGCATCTTCAGCAATCACAATGAGGGGCACCGGATTCGTGGTATGCGCGGTGTGCGGCCCTCCGGAAACCGGATCGATCAGCATCTCCGCATTGCCATGGTCGGCCGTAATCAGAATTGCCCCGCCCTTCGCCCGCACCGCGCTTTCAATCCGGCCCAGGCAGGCGTCCACGGTCTCGACCGCCTTGACCGTGGGCTCGATCTTTCCCGAATGACCCACCATATCCGCATTCGCAAAGTTCACAATGACCACGTCAAAGGTCCCATCTTCCGTGGCCTTCACCACCGCAT
>PLUJ01000170.1 GCA_003165455.1 Acidobacteriaceae bacterium
TTGGTCTTGTTGATCAGCGGCGTGGTCTGTTCACGCACATAAGTCTTAGTTGAACATCCGATAGATGCGACCATGGTCGCCGCCAGCATTAGGGTCAACGAAGTGCGATTCATAAGGTTCGGGGGCTCCTTGCCCAACTATTGCCTTGCTCTAAGATTTCTCAGATCCTACCAACCTCTGCCAACTGGACCTGCTCCTGGTTAATGCACGGGGGATGCCATTTCCCATTCCCCAGTAAAACGTCTAAACCATTATATATCAGTGCCTTGGCATCCAGCTGTGAGAATCACACTCGTCACCTACCCATGAAATCACGATATAAACAGTAGAAATTTTATACTGTCAGGGTTTTTGGGTGCACCTTTACATCACCGCAGGAACGGTGATCCCCATAATGCCAAGCACGCGAATCAACTCCCGCCGAACCACCGCCGCAGTTGTCAACAGGAACCTTTTCCGGCCCTCATCCACTTCGCTCAGAATCGGATACCGATGATAAAAAGTATTGAAAAGCTGGGCCAGTTGGAACGCATGTTTTGCAAGGTAGGCGGGCTCCGTCGTATCGATGCATTGGTTCACGATGTAGGAAGTCTTTGAGGCAGCCAACCAGAGTTCCCAGATTTCGCCGGAATCGTCGCCCGCAAGATATCGAGCGAATTCTTGTGTGGAGATCTTGTTAGGTACGTCTTTACAGAAGGTATCGAGATCGAGCCCCGCTTTTCTAAAAATGCTGCCGGCGCGGACTACGGCGTACTGAACGTAAGGACCAGTTTCGCCCTCGAAGCTGAGCGCCTCCTTGAAATCGAACGCTATTACCGATTGCTTGGTGAACTTCAGCATGAAATAACGTAGAGCGCCAATGGCGATCTGCGTCGCAATCGAAAGTCGCTCGGCGTCGCTGACTTGCGGATGGCGCGAGTCCACTTCGTTTTTGGCTGAAGCAATGAGTTGATCGAGCAGATCGTCGGCTTTAACTCCGAACCCCTTGCGGCCCGATACTTCAATGTAGGAGCGCGTCTTGTCTTCGTCACTGAGCGTGTATCCGAGTTCGGCGGCGCAGCGCGGCGTGAGCGCCACCATCTCGTAGGAAAAATGCGTGTAGTGGTCGGCGGCTTCGTTGTGGCCGAGGCCACGCAAAGCTTCGATTACCGCGTTCTGCGCTTCGGACTGGCGGGCGTCAATCACGTTGTAGATTTCGGCGACGTCACCGAAGTGGGGGTGATCTTTCTCGCCCGCGACTGCGGAAATCCAGCACTCGTGCTGATTGGGATAGCGGTAAAACTTGCTGTATCCGAAATCGCGGCCCAGCAATCCGAACTTCCACATGTGATAGGCAATGTCTTTGCCGACGTAGCCTACGGTTCCATTGGAGCGGACAATGACTTTTTGATCCTCCTGGGAAATTTCCGACGAACGAATGTCCACGCCCGGCTTGAGCGGGACTTGGACAAGTACCTCCTCGAGATCGTCCACCGCGTCTGATCCGTTTGCTTCCTTTTTAGCGCTGGCAGTCGCGGACGAGGCGTCCGCGGCTACATGGCCGGTTCCGGCACGGCGCATGACCCAGCAGCCTTTGTTCTTGCCTTCGTTCTCGAAGCTAAGGACGCCACACTCCTTCAACTTGGTGAAAGCCGCATCCCAGAAGTGCAAATGAAGGATCTCGCTCTCGCGGGGAAGGAAATCGTATTCAATATCGAGACGATCCATGGTTTCGAGATGGCGGCGAAGAACGGCCGTCGAGATCAGTTCAGCGATGTGTGCGGTATCGCTGCCAGCATCCTCAATGGCGTGAAGGGTCTCGCGGCGCGCCTGCAGATTTTCTTTGTCCTGTTCGTACCAATGCGAGACCCGGGCGTAGAGATCCCAACAGTAATAGTCAAAGCGAGGCTGATCGACAAGGGATGCAATCTCGGCGCGGGATTTTTTCTCGATGCGAGTGAACCCGACAACGACATCGGCGACTTGCACGCCGGTATTGTCGATGTAATTTTGCACGTCCACTTCCCTGCCAACGTAGCGGAGTAATCGAACAAATGTATCGCCGAGAATGGCATTGCGAAGATGGCCGATGTGGGCGGCTTTATTTGGATTGATACTGGTGTGTTCGACAAGAATCTTTCCAGCGAGGACCGACCTGGCGGGCTTCGTATCACTTACCAGAACTGCCGCCATCCATGCGCGATCGATTCTTACATTGAGATATCCGGGAGGAGCGACCTGCATTTCCGCAATGCCTTCTACAGGCCCTATCTCACCGCGAATCGCTTCGGCAATCTTGAGCGGGGCAGAGCGCAGCGGCTTGGCAAAAGGAAACAGCGGAATGGCGAAGTCGCCGAGTTCAATTTTAGGCGGCTGTTCGATGACAATCTTGGGCAATACCGCGGCAGGAAAACGGCGATGCAAAAACTCGGCGATGGTTTGCGCCAGACGATGTTCAAGATGGCGATACAAGGCTTCCCTCTTGGTGATTGAAGAAAAGTGATTCTAGCAGAGCGCGGTGAAGGCAGGTTTGACGCAAGTTGCAGCGTTCCCTATGATGAAAAATTGGTGTTCTTCTATGCGCATTGCATACCTTGAGTGTTTTTCCGGCATAAGCGGCGACATGTTCCTGGGTGCGCTGGTGGATGCTGGTGTTTCCAAGGAATTGCTGGAAGAAACTGTATCCGCACTCGATATTGGCGCCCGGCTGGAGATTTCCCGAGTAATGCGCTGTGGAATTTCGGCCACCAAGGTTGATGTGTGGGTGGATGGAAAAAAGAATTCACCGCGGGAGGAATATCGGGAGGGTGTGGAGAAGAAGCACGGGCATTCACAGGCGCACAATCACGATCACTCTAGTCACGAGCATGACGGACATTCGCATTCTCATGCTGGTGAGAGTTCGCGGGCGGGAGCGCCCGCGCCACAGGAAATCATTTTTTCCCGAGGCACTGTTCTTTCATCATGCGGGCTACTCCTGAGATGGTTGAGTCTTGCGACTTTTCCAGCGATTCCATCACGTTCGCTTGATCTGCTCGGATGCGATTCTGGCTAAGTTTGAATTTGCCTTCGATCTTGGTGACGTCGATTTCAAATCCTACGATCTGACGAAGCATATTGTCTCGAAAGGTGGCGCTCAAATCGTCCCACTGCTGGCGATATTCAGGCTCAAACGTTGCCATCAGCTGGTTGAGCATTGCGTGTACATCTTCTTCGGACGAGAAGATGCGCGCATTCCCGTACGCATGCACCGCGGCATAATTCCATGTGGGAACACTTTCATATTCGGTGTAATTGGTGGGGGATATATAGGCGTGCGGGCCATGAAAAACTGTGAGGCAGTGCGGTTGTTGTTCAAGATAGCGCCAATGCTGGTTGGCTTTGGCCACGTGGCCGCGAAGAAGGGTGTGGTCTTGCGTGGAATGAATCGACAGTGGCAGATGCGTGGCGTAGGGGCCTTCGTCCGTGGTCGAGATCAGGATGGCGAAAGGGTTCGCATTCATGAACGTGACGGCGTCAGAGTCGTGTCGTAAGCGGAAGTGTTCGGGAATGTACACAGGTTGATCGTCTCCTGCCTCGCGAGGCTGATCCACAATTTTAATCGGATTCCCCGGGCTTGCGCGCTGCCATCTTGGCCCGCTCCCCGGTTCTTATGGTTGCTGTGGAACGGCCAGGCCGCGGTTGTAGACGGCTTTTAGGATTTCNNGGATTTCATCTCCTCCGCGTTTGAGCAGCGTTTCACCGACGGCGTTCCCCAGTAGTTCGGGATCACTCAAGTCGCCATCGCGCGATTCGCGCAGAACCCTCGAGCCGTCCGGGTCCGCGACGATGGCTTCCAGGTGGAGACGGCTTCCAGCGGTTAAAGCCTGTTTTCCGAGCCCACTATCGGTATGACTAAAGCTTTGCCCTTCCCAATCTTTTTCCCCATTGTCTTCTCGGTCCCGCGAAATGCAAACTTCGGCAAAAGCACCGATGGGCACCTGGCAGCCTCCACCGAGACGGTTGAGCAGGGAGCGCTCGCAGGTTGTCGCAGCGCGGGCGGCGGGGTCGTTCAGGAATTCGAGATGCTGACGCATAGCCGAGTCGCCTTCACGGATTTCGATTCCCAGCGCGCCCTGGCCGGCGGCGGGGCACATGATTTCGGCGGAGATGATTTGTTTAACCAGCTCAGTTCTGCCCAGGCGCTTCAATCCTGAAGCAGCAAGGATGATCGCATCGTATTCGCCCTGTTCGAGCTTGCGCAGGCGGGTATCGACGTTGCCGCGAAGGGGATGGATGTCGAGGTCGGGACGGATGGCTTTGAGTTGCGCCTGACGGCGCAGGCTGCTGGTGCCGACGCGCGCGCCTTGAGGCAGGTCTTCGATTTTCGAATACTTTCGCGAGCAGAAGGCATCGCGCGGGTCTTCTCTTTTCGTGATTGCCGCGATTTCAAATCCCGGGGGAAGTTCAGTGGGCAGATCTTTCAAGGAATGGACGGCGAGATCGACGCGGCCGGCGGCGAGAGCTTCTTCGATCTCTTTGGTGAAAATTCCTTTGCCAAGTCCGCCCTTGGTGCCGACCATGGCGAGGGGAACGTCAGTAATTTTGTCTCCAGTGGTGTGAATGATTTCGATCTCTACTTCATGACCGCGCGCACGGAGCAGAGCGGAGATGTGATTGGCTTGCCAGAGGGCAAGCTGCGATCCACGGGAGCCGATGCGGAGTTTAGCAGGCACTTAGCGGCGCACCGCCGTAAGAATAAACATGCCGGTCAGGGCAGCGTCGAGCATCCAGGCGAAGATCCCCATGCAACGCAGGCAGGTTGGATACCAAGACTTTTGGACCTTGCTGGAAAACGGATACGCCCGGGTCACCCGGCTTCTCGCATAGGTGCCACGTCCCCAGCCGACTAACATGCTCGTCTTAAACAAGCATATCCAGCCGCAGAACGCTAAGGCGGATACCGTGAGCAGTGCTGCGGCGAACTCCGACGCAGTCATTGCTGCTTCTCCACTTCCCTGCTCTTGTTCGCGTCCCGTGTTCCTGAGTCCTTATCCTTCTCCCGCAAATTGAACAGCCTTCGCACTACATCGATCACCGTTGTCGCCTCCGCTTCCTTCGCCGCCGTTTTCAGCGTGGTGATGGGCGTGTGCATGACTTTGTTGATGATGCCGCGGGTCAGGGCTTCGACGGCCATTTCTTGTTCCGGGGTAAGCGTCCCCATGCGCGTCCGCACTCGGTCGATCTCGGCCTGACGGATGGTTTCCAGATGATCCTGCAGGCTCACGATCGTCGGCACTACATCCAGCGTGTGCAGTTTGGCTTCGAAGCGTTCGACTTCGCTGGTGATGATGGCTTCGGCGAGTTCGGCTTCCTTTCTGCGATCAGCGACGTGGCTGGTGACGGCCTGTTGCAGGTCGTCGATGTCGTAGGCGAAGATGCCGTCAAGTTTGGCCATTTCGGGCGACACATCGCGGGGTACGGCGATGTCAATGAAGAACATCGGCTTATTCTTGCGGCGCGTTAGGAACTGTTCGCCATGCTCGCGGCGGAAGATGGCATGGGGCGCGCCGGTCGAGGTGATCACGATATCGGCGCGGTCGCAGGTGTTGTAGAGATCGTCGAATTTGATGGCTTGGCCGTTGAACTTTTGCGCCAGGCCAATGGCACGGTCGTAGGTCCGGTTGGAGACAAAAATCGAGGTACAGCCGTGGGCCATTAGGTGGCGCGCGGCGAGTTCGCTCATCTTTCCGGCGCCCACGATGAAAACCGTCTTGCCTTGCAGCGATCCGAAAATTTTCTTTGCGAGTTCAACCGCGACCGAAGCGATGGAAACGGAAGAAGATCCAACCGCGGTCTCGGTGCGGACGCGCTTGGCCACGGCAAAGGCGCGAGTGAAGAGCTGATCGAGTTGACCGCGAACCGCACCCACGGCACGCGCGGTCGCATAAGCCTCTTTCACCTGGCCGAGGATTTGCGCTTCGCCGACAACCATGGAATCGAGACTCGACGCCACGCGAAAGATATGCCGCACGGCTTCTTTCTCGCGAAACTCGTACAAATGCGAATCAAGTTCCTCGGCCGTGAGACGAAAATGATTGTGCAAGAAGCCACGCAGATCGGCCGAACCGTTGGTGGTGTGCGTGATCATTTCCACGCGATTGCAAGTGGAGATGATCATGGCTTCTTCAATGCCTGGGTGGGCGTTGAGATCGCGGCAGCAATCGGGCAGCTTCGACTCAGGAATCGCAAGCCGTTCTCGCACTTCGAGCGGTGCGCTCTTATGATTCACGCCGATGAGCTGATATCTCACGCGGCAAACCTGTGAATAGTGGAGAAATAATTAGCCGCCCAGGCAACGATAGCGGCGACGAAAGCGAATGTCGCGAGAACGGCGGCGCGGCGGCCTCTCCATCCCGAGTTCCAGCGGGTGAAGACCATGACCATGTAAACCACCCACATCAAAAGCGAGAGAAGGATTTTGGGGTCGGCAAAGTCGATGTGACCGTACGCCGACATGGCCACCATCGATCCGGTGATTAGGCCGAGTGTCATGAAGGGAAAACCAAGCAGCAAAGAGCGGTAGCCGATCTGGTCGATGACTTCGAGAGCCGGCAGGAAGGAGATCAGGCTACTGGGTTTCTTGGCTTTGAGGCGGCGTTCCTGGAGGAGATAAAGCAGGCTGGCGCCGAAGCTGAGCACAAGCGCGGCGTATCCGGTGAAGATCAGGATGATGTGCGCGATAAGCCAGCCCTTATGCTGGATAAACGATGTTTGGAGCACCGGCTGCTCGTCAATCGCCGCTACGAAGGTTAGGAAAAACACTACGGGGAACACAACCACCCCCGGAGATGTAGTTTTATAAATTGAATAGATGACCATGAAGAAAGTCATCGACAGAAAAGCCAGCAGGGATTCTCCGTTATGGACGGAAGTCCAGAGAACATGATCCGAAAGAAAGAGTTCCACCAGCGAAACGAAATGGAACACCATGCCGAGGCTGGCGGCGTGCAACGCGATTCGACTGAAAAGGTCGCTGGTTCGCCTCAGCGCAAAAAAAGCGTATGTCAGGCCCACGAAGTAGCAAGCCAGCGCAAAGCGCAACCAAAGTATTGGCATGGTGTTGGTAAGTATCGGAGCCCGCAAAGGTTAATGCAAGGCGAAATCGGACCTCGAGTAGTGTAAGGTCCAGCCCCCGCTTCCCCGTCCCCCTCCCCTTTCCACGCATTATATTCTGCACAGGGATGCGGCCGCCGAGAAACGCCATGGATCACGAGAGCATGTGATCTGGATCACACTCAGCTCATTCCACACCCAATCCGGCCAGCAATTCCTCGAGCAGCGTCGAGGTAATGATCAAGCGGCGACCATGTTTCATAACATCGTCAAGTTCGTCGAAGGCCCGGAACAAACGCAGTTTCGCGGCGGCGTATTGCTCGGGACCAATCAACGAACGTCCATGGGCCGCACTCCATTCTGTTATCGCTAATGTCGGCAGAAAGACGCTGACGGCGTAGGTCAATTTACGATCCGAAGTCACGTCGAAGACGAATTCGATGGCAGGTGCGTCGACATGGCCCGAAAGGGCGGGTCGTTGTCCGACGAAATAATACTGGTACACGAAGCCTTGAGCGCCAGCATAAGTCTTCAGGCGACGGACGGTCATAACGGCATTATCAACAATCCAGACAATGGGCGAAAGCTTCCACGATTCAGATGTACCACGATTCAGATGCTACCGACCGGGACGATCTGCCGAAGCGCCGCAGACGATTAAATTTCCTCAGCGATCCGCCGATAGTCTCCTTGAGGCTCTCCGTCACTCTAATGATGCATGATTGGCAACTACTCGCCATTGCTGCACTCACACTGATCGTCTCTTATCTGCTGGCCCGCGAGCAGAAGATCCGGCGAGAAACGAAAACGAGGGAAGAACTTTTCCAGATCGTCACGGAGAATGCGGCTGACATGATCGCTCTGGTGGACGTGAAGGGCAATCGGCTCTACAACAGCCCGGCATACAGGCGAGTTCTCGGTTATTCCGCGGCGGAACTTGGGGGGACTTCGGGATTCGATCAGATTCATCCCGACGACCGGTTCAAAGTGCTGGAGGCGGCACGAGAAGCGCGTGCAACTGGAGTGGGGAAAAAGTTGGAGTACCGCATGCGCCACAAGAACGGGACATGGCGCGTGCTGGAATCGATCGCAGGAACCATCCGGGACGACAACGGCGACGTTGCAAAACTAGTGATTGTGAACCGTGACGTAACCCAACGCAAACAGGCCGAGGAATTAGCGGAGCATAATTCTTTCCACGATGGCTTGACGGGTCTGCCGAACCGGCGTCTGTTTCTGGATCGCCTCCACCAGTTTTTCGAGCGTTCGCAACGTAACCCAGAAAGACGCTACGCTCTTTTATTTCTAGATCTAGACGGGTTCAAAGATTTGAACTCCACGCTGGGTCCGGCGGCAGCGGATAAGGTGATCGTCGAAATCAGCGCTAGGATCGCCAGCTGCCTGCGGGATGAGGACACGGTTTCGCGTCCTCAAAATGCTCCGGATCTAACGAATTCAATTCTTTCACGAATGGGCGGCGATGAATTTGCGATTCTGATGGAAGGAATAACAGACCCGAGCGATGCAATGCGGGCTGGGCAAAGAATTCTTTCCACCGTGGGCCGGCCGCTTATTTTGGAAGGGCGTGAGTTGCGTAACACGGCCAGTATCGGAATCGCGTTGAGCGGCCCTGAACATGCCCAAGCCGAAGAGCTACTGCAAGAAGCTGATGTTGCGATACGGCGGGCGCAGGCGTTGGGAGGTTCGCGATGTGAGCTGTTCGACGAAGCGATGCACGTGACCGCAACGAACCGGCTAAAACTTGAAAGCGAACTCCGCCACGCGATCCTGGGCAACGAATTCCGCGTCTATTACCAGCCGGTCGTGGATCTAAGAACCAAGAACATTTCTGGCTTCGAGGCGCTTCTCCGCTGGCAGCATCCTGAACAAGGTTTAATTTCTCCCAGCAGGTTTCTAGAGGTAGCGGAGGATACGGGGTTGCTCGCAGCAACCGGTCAGTGGTTAATGAAAGAAGCGTGTAGGCAACTGCGAACATGGGACGAAGGCCTGATGCCAGCCACACCGATTGCCATGAGCTTTAACATTTCGCCGAAGCAGCTTTCCGATCCGGGTTTCTTCAGTGATATGAAAACCATCCTCGCTGAGTTCCGGTTGGACGCGTCGCGGGTAAGCGTCGAGATAAGCGAGCGAGTTGCGGAGGCTAATTCAAAATTGAGATATGCCGTTTTATCGCAACTGCGTCACAGCGGCGTAGGGATTGTCCTCGACGATTTTGGAACTGGGCGCTCCTCCTTGAGTCTGCTGCGGCTGCTTCCTATCAGTGTTTTAAAGATAGACCGGCAACTGGTTAGCGGTATGCTTACCGATCACAACGTATACGAGACGGTCGATCTGATCCTGACTCTGGCGGACAAACTCAAACTAGCGGTAATCGCCGAGGGAATAGAAACCGCGAAACATTGGGAGTTGCTGCAGCAGTTAGGATGCGGCCTTGGCCAAGGCTATTTTATTTCGCAACCGGTCGATGCGGAAGCCGCTGGCAGACTCTTAAAAGAATCGAGTTCAGCCCGGCAGGTAGCCAACGCAGCAACCCCGTAACGGCATTTGGAATGGCGTACGCCGCGTATACACGGAACCCCATAGTGCAACTCAGTCGGTATACNNGTTGCCGGTTGTTCCTGGTTCTGATTCCGGGTTGGCGGCCTGTAGAGCCCGGCGCGGCGGGGAGCTAATAACCGCCCTCAATCCTTGCGTCCCGCAGGCGCTTCACCGCAGTCTCGGAGCTGATCGGAGAGTAGTAAACCTCCTTGAAAGTGTAGGATTTTGCCTTGGAGGCAAGGATGGGCATGATTTCGATGTGCCAGTGGTAGTCCTCGTCCAGGGTCTTCCAGTATCCCAGGCTCGCCGAAGGGTGCAGGCTGTTGGGCGAAGTGTGAAGGACTAAGTGGAAGTCCTCCGTGATGGCGCGAACGCGTTGCAGGGTCCGGCGCAGAAGTGCTGCGAGATTCAGACGCAATCCAGGCTTCGATAAGCCGGTGCGCTCGAAGGATGCCTCGTGATGTCGAGGGAGAATCCAGGTTTCGTAAGGTACGCGGGGTGCGTACGGTCCGAGGGCAATATAGTCTCCGCGTGCTTCAATCACGCGAGTGGCCTGGCGCTCTTCCTGGTTCAGTATGTCGCAAAACACGCAGCGCTCTTTGCTGACAAAATAATCGCGACCGGCGCGCAGCTCATACAGCACGCGCCTGGGCACAAACATGGTAGCGGTAATTTGCGACGTAGGATGGTCGAACTCCTGGCCGGCTTTCTTGCCGTAATCCTTGAAGAAACTGACGTATTTAACACGAGGATCACGTTTTAGGTCGAGGATCCGCTCCGCAGCCAAACGCAGGAATTGTCCTATCTCATCATCGCTAGCATTCCATAAGTGGCGGTCATGCCTGGGATTTTCTACCAACACCTCATGGGCGCCAACAGAGCTCATACGGTCGTAAAGACCATCCCCGCGGCGCTCAGGCTCGCCTTCGATGTGATACAGCGGAGTAGGGTGCACGACCGAGCGGGCCGACCATGCCCCGGTGCTCGGCTGGGCTGAAATGATCTGCGTGGCATCGGCGGCGTTCGAACAAAACCGGCAAGTACCGTCTGGACGCGGGACGTGCTCTGCCGGATCGTCTCCCGTGATGACCCAGGAGCGAGTAATCGGATCCTTGCGTAGTTCCATGGTTTAGGTAAACACTGCGGAAGAAGTTGCGTCAACTGGCATTTGCACAGGGTCCGTCGTGTCCCGACACTGAGAGATGCATCGGCCTTTGTTATAATCCGCGCCAGCCCTCACCTGATCGAAGCAATGACCGAGCCGTCCACTCCGCTGATGCGGCAATATGCCGCCGTCAAGAAAGAACATCCCACGGCGCTTCTATTTTTTCGTCTAGGGGATTTCTACGAGCTGTTTTTTGACGATGCAATCGTCGCCGCCAAAGAGTTGCAGATTACGCTTACCTCCCGCAATAAAGAAAAAGGCATTGCCGTACCCATGTGCGGAGTTCCGCATCACGCGGCTGAAGGCTACATCGGAAAGCTCATCCGAAAAGGATTTAAGGTCGCGATCTGCGAACAGATGGAGGACGCCCGCCTCGCCAGGAAGCAAATGGGCACGAAACTGGTTCGGCGCGAAGTGACGCGGGTGGTCACTCCCGGAACGGCAGCCGATTCGTCACTGGAATCGGAAGAAAATAATTTCCTTGCCGCTTTGGCGCAAACGGGCGACCGAGTGGGATTTGCCGCGCTTGATCTCTCGACCGGAGAATTTCGCGCCACTGAATTTTCCGGGGAGGACGCGCTCCGGCGGGTGCAAGAAGAGTTGGAACAGCTTCGTCCTAAAGAACTCTTATATGGATCGGCGGCCCCGCTGTTTGATGCGAAGGTGCAAAACCAAGCGCCTCATCCTCGCGGCGGCGGAGCTACCTGCACGGAGACTCCGCTCGATGACTGGATCTTCGCGCCCGACCACGCTATTCCGCTGCTGGAGAATCATTTCGGCGTTTTATCGCTGGAAGGTTTTGGGCTGGCGGCCCGACCTGCCGCAGCGGCCGCAGCGGGTGCGATTCTCTACTACGTCCGCTCCACGCAGCGGGGTTCGCTGCATCATGTGGACCGCATTGGATGGTATGAACGGCAGAATTGCCTGGTGCTGGATGCGGTTACGGTCAGGAACCTTGAGTTGATCGAGCCGCTGTTCGCCGGCTCGGACGCGGGCATTACACTATTTCGCTCGATCGATCGCGCCATCACTCCGATGGGAAAGAGGTTGTTGCGAGCCTGGTTACTGCGGCCCTCTCTAGAAATAACCGAGATCAGCGCTCGCCTGGACGCGGTAGAAGCGGCAGTAAAAGATCTGATTGCACGCGAGGAGTTGCGTCGCGCCCTCGACGGCGTGCTGGACCTGGAGCGCCTCCTGAGCCGGGTGACCCTGGAGACGGCGAATCCTCGGGATGTGCTGGCGCTGGCGGCGTCGCTTGCGAAGATTCCCGCAATAAAAGCTGGCGTGAGCCGCCTGTCGGCAGAACGTCTGCAGATACTGCACGCATCAATCGACGAACTTGGCGACCTGTATCAGCGCATCCAAATGACAATTGTGCAAGAGCCGCCTCTCAGCTTTGCCGACGGAGGCATCATTGCCAGTGGAGTGGATCGCGATCTGGATGAACTGCGGGAGCTTTCGCGCAATAGCAAGCTGGTGCTGGCGCAAATTGAACAGCGTGAACGGGGGCGGACCGGCATCGGATCCCTCAAGGTAAAGTTCAACTCGATTTTCGGCTATTACATTGAGGTTTCCAAAACGAACCTGCATCTGGTGCCGCAGGATTATGAACGCAAACAAACCCTCGTGGGCGCGGAGCGATTTACCACGCCCGAGTTGAAGGAGTACGAGGCGAAGATTCTCGATGCGCAGGAAAAGATTGTCGAGATCGAACGCCGTCTCTTCACGGAGTTGCGTTCCGGGATTGCCGGTGAAGCAAAGAGAATCCGGCAGACGGCGCTAGCATTGGCCGAGGTGGACGTGCTGGCTTCTCTGGCGCATATTGCTGCGCTGCGAAATTACTGTCGGCCCCAGTTGTTTGCCTCAAACGAGGATGTCGGCGAACTGGAAATCATCGAGGGACGTCATCCCGTAATCGAGCAGCAGGAGTTGGCCGGAGGCAGCGAGCGGTTCGTTCCGAACGATCTTTATCTGAACGGCTCCACTCACACTATTCTGCTGCTGACCGGGCCAAACATGGGTGGCAAGTCCACCTACCTGCGCCAAACGGCACTGATCGTGATTTTGGCGCAGATGGGATCGTTCGTGCCGGCGCGCTCGGCGCGTCTCGCACTGGTGGACCGCGTTTTCACCCGCATTGGAGCCAGCGATAACCTCGCCCGCGGACGTTCTACTTTTATGGTGGAGATGACGGAAACGGCGGCGATCTTGCACACCGCCACCTCTCGGTCGCTCGTCCTGCTTGATGAAGTGGGAAGAGGCACTTCCACCTATGACGGTCTTGCGATTGCATGGGCTGCGGTGGAGTTTTTACATGCGCGCGTGCGCGCGAAGACTCTTTTCGCCACACATTACTTCGAGCTCACACAGTTAGCCGCACAGCTTGCAGGAGTAAAAAACTTCCACGTCTCCGTCAAAGAAACGGCGGGAGGTATCGCCTTCTTGCGTAAAGTGGAACCGGGGGCAGCGGATCGCAGCTATGGGATCGAAGTCGCCAAGCTGGCAGGATTGCCGAATGAAGTAATATCGCGCGCAAGAGAAGTATTGCTCGAACATGAGAGCGCCGAGCGTGAACTGAGCGGCCATCTCTCACCCGGAGCGACACCTCCGCCGACGCAACTGACTATCTTTACGCCCTTATCGCAGCCTGTATTGGAAAAGCTCCGTACTTTGGATTTGAACCGTCTGACTCCGCTGGAAGCGTTGAACCTGCTTGCGGAGTTGAAGAAAGAGATCTAGCAATTCGGACGCGATGAACATTCAACGAAAAAAGCTTGCTGCCTCTACGGTCGGACAGTTGCTGATCGTAGGCTTCGACGCTACAGAGATGACATCGCGTCTCAGATCCCTTCTCTCTCGTGTTCAACCTGCGGGCGTGATTCTATTCGCTCGCAATATTAAAAGCGCCGAACAAACGTGGTCCTTGCTGCGCGATTGCCAGAAGTGCGTGTCGACTCCTCTCTTTTCGTGCGTCGATCTCGAAGGCGGAAGCGTAGACCGCTTTCGCGACCTGCTCGGCCCAGCCCCATCGGCAGCGGACGTCTTCGCCACCGGTGATCGCAAGCTATTCCGCAAACACGGCGAGATCATCGGACAGAACTGCCGCGCCCTGGGATTTAATATTGATTTCGCTCCCGTGCTTGACTTGGCGTTTGAAGCGTCGCGCAGCGTCATGAACTCACGAGCTGTCTCGGCCGATCCGCGTCATGCGGCGACGTATGCGGGAACATTCCTAAAAGGATTGCGCGATTCTGGCGTCTTGGGATGTGGAAAGCATTTTCCTGGGTTGGGTGAAGGCAAACTCGATAGCCATCACGAATTGCCGGTGATCGGTAAGTCCTTAAGGAAACTTTGGGCCGAGGACCTGCTTCCCTACCGTATGCTCCGCGCTCAAATGCCGATGGTGATGGTTTCGCATGCGGCGTACCCGTTGGTCACGAAGGACCAGACTCCCGCTTCTCTTTCCAAAGTATGGATCACCGATATTCTCCGCAAGCGCATCGGATACCGCAATCTGATTGTTTCTGACGACCTTGAGATGGGTGCGGTATTATCGGCGGGGTCCGTCGGCGGGTCCGCCACGGGACATATTCGCGCCGGGGGCGACCTCTGCTTAGTGTGCCACCGCGAGGATCACGTGACGCAAGCCTACGAAGAGCTTTCTGATACCGCTGAACGCGATTCGAGGTTCGAAAGTCGCGTTAAGGATTCTTTACGGCGTGTACTTGGTTTCAAGAAGAAGTTCGCGAGGATTTTGCGCCGTCCTGCCATTGCTTCTGCAGCGAAGGTTGGAAAGCTTTCCCGCAACCTGTGGGAGTTCGGCGAGCAAGTGCGGCTGGAAGCGATGGTCTACCAAGAAAATGAGTGGCGGCGGAGATCGTGACAGGAGAAATTATCAAGAAACGGGATCGGAAACCTGGGATGATGGTCGCCGGCGTGATGAGCGGAACCTCCGCCGATGGGATCAACGTGGCGCTGGTTCAGATTGGTGGTGGTTCGGGGACAATCGCAAGGGGACGAGGGAATCAACCCCACGTAAAACTTCTGGGTCATGCGGAATACTCTTACTCCAAGAAGGTTCGCGCCACCGTCCTGGCTGCGATGAATTCGCCGGAAGCCACGGTGGCAGATCTGGCTCGTCTTAATTTTCTGCTTGGGGAACTCTATGCTGACGCAATATTGGCGGCTCAGCGGCAGTTCCAGGTGAAGGTGAGCCTGGTCGGATGCCACGGACAGACGCTCTATCATCAAGGGGAGCCTCAACATTTTCTCGGCCGCAAACTTTCCGCAACATGGCAGACGGGAGAGGCCGCAATTGTGGCGGAAAGAGTGGGCGCTCCCGTTGTTTCGGATTTTCGTCCCGCCGATATCGCAGCGGGCGGCAAAGGCGCGCCGCTGGTTCCCTTCCTCGACTACCTTCTTTTTCGGGATGCGCATGTGGGAAGGATCGTACAAAACATTGGCGGCATCGCGAACCTGACGATGATTCCCGCCGGTGCAAGCGCACAGGATGTCATCGCTTTCGATACCGGTCCCGGAAACATGGTGATCGACGCTGTCCTCGAGAAGTTGTACGGTCAACCCTTCGATCGGGGGGGAAGAATCGCCTTTTCGGGTAAGGTTTTGGATCGGGTCATCCACAATATTCTGCGGCAGGATTTCTTTCGACGGAAGCCTCCGAAGACGGCGGGCCGGGAGGAATTCGGCCGCGAATTCGTGGGGGAGTTTCTGCGGAGCTGCGGGGGATGCCGCAAGCAAGATATTGTCGCGACCGCGACGTCGCTTACCGCAAAATCGATTGCCGATGCCATCAGGCAATATTTCTCCCGAAACAGCGTCCGGAAGCGAAAGCCATTTTTTGAAGAGATGATTATCTCCGGCGGAGGAGCGAAGAATTCGACGCTGGTTGAGATGTTAAATCATGAACTGGCTCCACTGGGATTGCGCTTGCGCTTCTCCGATGAGTTTGGTTTGCCCTCGGCGGCGAAAGAAGCAGTGGCGTTTGCCGTATTAGCCTACGAAACGTGGCATCGGCGGCCTTCGAATGTGCCTTCCGCAACCGGCGCGCACCAACCGGCAGTCCTTGGCAAGGTTTCGTTTCCTTCGCCAGACAACCGCACGCTTCATCAGAAACGTAGGGACCTTCGCTGATGGTACTTCCTTCCAGGAATTGTGCATTTTGCATAATTACGATGGTGTTGACGCTTGGTTTTCTCTCCTGCTCCGCCAAACCAGAACCCAACACTCTGGTCATGCTGATCGAATCCAGCCCAGCCAATCTCGATCCGCGAGTCGGCGTCGACGCGCAGTCGGAGCGAATCGACAATCTGATCTTCGACGACTTGCTCTCGCGCGGGGAAAACCTGGACGTCGCGCCTGGCCTCGCCGAGCGCTGGGAGATCCCCGATCCACTCACCTATACTTTTCATTTGCATCACGGCGTCGTTTTTCACGATGGACGCCCGCTTACGTCGCGCGACGTGAAATGGACGTTCGATTCCCTTCTGCAGGGTAAAGTTCGCAGCCCCAAGGTTGGGGTCTATCGCTTCGTCGATCACATTGACGCTCCCGACGACTTCACGGTGATCTTTCACATGAAGGAAGCGTCCGCGACCTTGCTGTGGAACCTGTCGGATGGCGCGATCGGGATCGTGCCCTACGGAAGTGGAAGTGAGATCACGGCGCACCCGGTGGGATCGGGCCCCTTCAAGTTCGTTAGTAATGAAACGGACAAACAGGTCACGATTGAGCGCAATACCGGCTACTGGGGCGCCCCGCCCAAGTTAGATCGCGTACGCTTTGCGGTGGTGCCCGATGCAACCACTCGTGCTTTAGAACTACGCAAAGGTAGTGGCGACGTCACCATCAACTCTCTCACGCCCGATACTGTTCTTACCTTGCAGCGCGACCCATCGCTGGCAGTTGAGCGCGCGCCGGGAACCGTGCTGTCGTATCTGGGATTTAATCTGCGAGATCCGATTCTGCGGGACGCTCGTGTGCGTCAGGCCATCGCTTACGGTCTCAATCGCGAACCGATGATCGAATATCTGTGGCGCGGAGAAGCCCAACTCGCGCGCAGTATTCTTCCTCCGCAAAGCTGGGCTTACGATGGCGACGTTCCCGCTTATGATCACAATCCCGACAAGGCTCGCTCGCTTCTGGATGCCGCCGGGTATCCGCCGATTAACGGCGTTAGATTTCACCTCACGATGAAGACTTCCACGGACGAAAATACTCGGCTTATGGTCGCGGTGATGCAGCAACAATTGCGGGAAGTCGGCATCGCACTGGATATTCGCAGTTTTGAGTTCGCGACCTTCTTTGCGGACGTCACTCACGGAGCCTTCCAGCTTTATGGCCTGCGCTGGATCGGCGGCAATGAAGATCCGGACATTTTTGAATACGCTTTTCATTCGGCAAAGTTTCCGCCGAACGGAGCAAATCGGGGCTATTACTCGAATCGGGAGATAGATCGGCTCATCGATCAGGCCCGGCAAGAAGTCGATACCGCAGTGCGCAAGGAACTTTATGCCAAGGTGCAGCTTATCCTGGCTCAAGAACTTCCTTATATCGATCTCTGGTATCTGGACAACGTTCTCGTACACAACAAACGAGTGCGTAACCTCCAGCTAAATCCTGCCGGAAACTACGATTTTCTACGCACTGCGGAGCTGGCACCATAACCGCGCGACACTATCTATCGCGGATTGGAATCCGCGAAGCTTAGCAATCGGGAGCCGTCAAGTAACTTACGCATTGCGAACTCTGGTCTCCGACATACCATAGCGCCGACATCTCGGTCTGATCGGCAAAGGCGGTAAACCAAAATGTATATTCCGACGCGCCAAAATTGATCAACTCTCCATATCCAAATTGATCCGCATAGTCGTCCGGATTGCACGAGGAACCGTAATAAAGAACGGCGTTGAAGGGATAGGTGCCTTGGTTGGCTGCCGAAACATTCACGGCCTGGTAGCTGTGGCCGCCCTGTTTGTACCAACAACCTTTGAATGTCGCGTCCGGATCGGTCGTGCCACTGATTACTCTTAACGTACTTTTGGCCGAGGCCGAAGAACTTCCCTCGCTGGCGGTAATCGTGAGCGGATAACTGCCCGTCTGCTCGCGAATGGCTACTCTGACGCTCAGTTTGGAAGTTCCTGAACCCGGTGCGGGAATGGTTTTTGGACTCAAGCCGAGCGTTACGCCAGCGGGTTCGCCGGAAGCCTTCAAGTTCAGCGCTTCGTCGAAGCCACTGTTTACTTTAGTCGTCACCGTCGCTGAACCGGCCTTTCCTTGCTGCACAGTAATGCTCGCGGGCAGACTCACGTTAAAAGATGCGGACGACGACGGAAGCACGGATAGGCTTGCCCCCGCGACCGATGATCCCAGTTGCGCGCGAACTGCTACCGAGACCGAGGCAGACACGGAGTGAGTGGAAACGGGAAAACTGAGGCTGCTTTCTCCTTCGGCTAATTGAACGCTGGAGGGAATTTCCAACACATCGGGTTCGGAACTGCTCAGCATAATATTGAGACCGCCGGACGGTGCGGGATGCGACGGGCTTAGGTCGATTTCGGATGCGTCTCCGCCGGTTACGCTCGCTTCCGAAAAAGTCAAAGCAGACAAATTAGGTTCCGCACTTGGAGCACTCTGCGATTGCGCAGAGGATGATATGCCGAAAGAGCTCGAGCCCTTGGGTGCGCTGGTCTGCGAACTGCAACTCGAAACCAGCAGCGAAGTCGCTATCGCTGTGAAGCCGATTCGTTGAGATTGGCTGGGGAAAAAGAGTCTCATGCTGCACGTATCTCATTCTCAGCCACCTCGATGAAAGAGCTCAAAGGTTCGGGAACCCTTGACTGGGCGCAGGCATCTCGCCGGCCGTTCCTGTGGACTGCGGACGAGGATTGCCGGAAGCCGAGGATGTTAACATCAGAGTTCCACCGCGATGCGGCCTCAAGGCTGCATGAGTGCGTATCGGCATGCGAATTCTTTTTATCGGCGATATTTTCGGCCGCCCTGGGCGCACCATCGTAAAGGATCGCCTACCGGACATCGTTCGCGATCACGCGATTGATCTCGTCATCGCGAACGGAGAAAACTCCGCCGCAGGCTTTGGCATTACGCCCTCCCTGGCGGAAGAGCTTTTCGATTTGAATATCGACGTCATCACCACCGGCAATCACGTCTGGGATAAACGCGAGATCATCGATTATTTTCAAGTGGCTGAAGGAAACGGCTCGGGGCCGGCTCGCCGGATTTTGCGGCCCGCTAATTATCCTGCCGATCTTCCCGGGTGGGGGTTGTACCAGGGCCGAAAGGGAAATACCCCTTATGCGGTGATCAACCTGCAAGGGCGCATCTTCATGGCATCGAACGACGATCCATTCCGAGTGGCCGACGAGCTTTTGAAAAAGGTCGAAGCCAAGGTCATTTTCGTGGATTTTCATGCAGAAGCGACTTCCGAGAAGATTTCGCTGGGCTGGTATCTCGACGGCCGCGTGACTGCCGTGGTGGGTACGCACACGCATGTGCCGACTGCCGATGAACGAGTCCTGCCCAAAGGAACGGCCTATGTTACCGACGTTGGAATGACCGGACCTTACGATGGCGTAATCGGGGTGAAGAAAGAGCTGGTTGTAGGCAAGTTCCTCAATGGCATGCCAGTGCGGTTTGAACCAGCTACGGGCGATGTCCGGCTCTGCGCTGTGGTCATCGATTGTGACGAGAACACCGGCCATGCTCGGGACATTGAGCGGCTGATGCTGAGTTAAAGCTCGGGTGCAAGAAAGTGCCGGGGTTGCGTTCTAGCGTTGCGTTCTAGCGTCGCTATCAAACTCACCGGATACGTTACAACCAAAGGTACGCGGCACTATTGGAGTTCTGTGGACAGGCAGCGGCAGGGTAAAATCAAGCGCATGCGGAGAGCGCGATTCTTCTTGGCAGCCAGCCTGGTGATTGCAATTCCAGGAATTGCAGCCCACGGTGCGGCGAATGCCGATCCGTCTCCTCCGATGATTTCTTGCGGAAACGGCGTGCCCGGCGGCATCAATTGCGTAGCCTCCAAGAAAGAGTTAAAGGAAGCACGATCCGCCTACTCTCGCGGATTAAAACTCGAAGACCGGAATCGCTATGACGAGGCGTTTGCGGCCTTCGATGACGCTTCCCGGATGGCGCCGCAAGAAAATAAATTCTTCTCGGCTCGCGAAGTGGCCAAGTCGCAAATCGTGTTTCAACATATGGCACGCGGCGACGCTTACCTGTCGAACGGTCAGCCTCAACCTGCGGCCTCTGAGTTTCGCGACGCCCTAAAACTTGATCCGGACAACGCCTACACCCAGGGCCGTTTGCAGGAAGCCCTCAGCAACTTTCCAGGCGGCGAACCGAGTGGGCCGCCTCCCATTCTGGTTGAATCCAGCGAACTGAACCTTCAGCCTAAGAACGCGCAAGCGACATTTCATTACTCCGGCGACATTCAGGGGCTTTTCACCCAGCTGGCCGCCGCCTATGGCATGACGGTGGAATTCGACGACTCGGTAAAGGCCAAGCAAGTTCGCTTTTACGTAGACAATGTCGATTTCTTTACCGCGCTGAACCTGGCTTCCAAGGTCAGTAAAACCATGTGGACGGCGCTCGACTCCACCCAGTTCTTAGTCGCCGAAAACACGCCCGAAAATCACAAGCAGCTTGACCGTATGTCGCTGGGAACTTTTTATGTCTCCGGAGCAAGTACGCAGCAAGAAGCAACTGAGATGGTAACGGCGCTGCGAAATATCTGCGAATTCCAGAAAATCGGTTCGGGAGCTCTTGGCACGGTGCAAGTGCGCGCGCCGCAGCCGATCCTTGCGGCATGCACGAAGCTTCTTCAACAGTTAGGCAACGAACGCCCGCAAGTTGCTCTCGATATTGAGATCTTCGCCATCGATCACAACTTCACTCGCGAAATCGGCCTGCATATTCCCGATACTTTCAACCTATATAACATTCCCGTCGAGGCGCTGGTGGGTTTGGCCGGCCAAAATATTTCGTCACTGGTCAACCAGTTAATCTCTTCCGGCGGTATCAACCAGGCGGGAAGTTCCGCTCTTTCCGGCTTGCTGGCGCAACTACAAGGTCAGGGAGGCATATTCAGCCAGCCTTTGGCGACGTTCGGAAACGGTCTTACTCTTTCCGGGGTGAGTCTGGATCACCTTACAGCCGCTCTTTCACTCAATGAATCATGGGCGCGCAGTTTAAGCCGTGCTACTCTGCGCACCGGACAGGGCCGCGAAGCCACATTCCATGTGGGAGAGCGATATCCCATTCTGAACGCCTCCTACGCGCCTATTTACAACTCGCCCCAGATTTCAGCAGTACTTGGCAATAATAGTTACGTCGCGCCATTCCCTTCCGTCAGCTACGAAGATTTGGGATTAAATATCAAGGCAACAACGGCAATTCACGGAGACAATTCGGTGAGCCTGAAGCTGGAATTGCAGGTGCGTGCGCTTACGGGAAGCAGCGCGAATGGCGTCCCCGTGATCTCCAACGAAGAATACCAGGGCAGCATTCGCCTTCGGGATGGAGAACCGGCGGTCGTTGCGGGCGAGATCACTACCAATGATCAGTATTCAATGAGCGGAATTCCAGGCCTGCAATCCATCCCCGGATTGAGCCAAGGCCTGGCCGACAATAACCGCATGAAGGAAGATGATGAATTGCTCATCATCATTACTCCTCACATTCTGGCGAACCATGATCGGCTGACAAACGAGATTTGGGTCACAGAGAAATAGAAACGCAATGTGTCCGCCTTCAGTCCGTGTAAGGGCTGGCCGCCGGCCTGAGCTAACCGATCACTAAAACTGCCTGTTCTTTCTCACTTCCCTTGTTTTGCCGCAAAATCCACCAAAGACTTCAACGTTTCAGCGGGAACCTGACTAATGTTCCCGATACTGCGGCCATTGATGAACAGCGTCGGCGTTCCAGTAACACCCACGGCTTTGCCGAATGCGATTGAAGCATCTACATGACCCTTGGTGACAGGGGTTGCGGCGCACGCTGCAATGTTGGCGCCCTTGACCCCAGCTCCATCCGCCAGTGCCGTCAGCTTCTCATCGGCATTCGCGGCGGTGATGTCAGACTGGGCGTCGTATGTCTTGGAAACGAACTTCCAGAATGCCTCGTTCGAGGCCAGTCCCACACAATCGGCATATGCCGCACCCTTGGCTGCCCAGTTGTGCATCTCAAGCGGAAAGTTCTGGAAGACAAAGCGCACAGTGGGTTCCGCTGCAACCAGGGCCTCAATGGCCGGTTGCGCCGCTTTGCATGCCGGACACTGCAAATCCCCAAACTCCACAATCAACACCGGAGAATCTTTTGGGCCGCGCGACGGGCCAGCGGCTCCGTTCGCCAGCTTTTTTTGCACCGCCGCAAAAGGATGGGCGCCAAATGGAATGATCTCCCCAATCACCGCATGGTCGCCGTCAGAGGTCACGTAGAACCGGCTTAACTGCTGACCCTGCGGGCCTGCCAGAATGACATCGACCTGCGCCAACCCAGGCACCGGTGCGGGTTTTATACTTGAAATTTTCCAGGTGACTTGAGCCTCATAGCCAAAGGTCTGCTGCATAAACGAATTCACGGTTGCTTCCGAAGGAAGGTTGGTGGCAGGACTCGACGCCGCCTTTTCCTCCGGCTTAAGCAGAGACGGAGATTGTGCAACTGCCAGACCGCAGGTTAGCAGCATAGTAAGAACTGCCTTTATAGAAATGTTAGAAATGCTCATTTTTCCCCTTAGATTTAAAGTCAAACCCATTCACCCACGTAAACCGGGAGTGCGGATATCAGCCTTCGCTCCTGGCAGCAATGGGAAGCCGCCGTCCATATCCAAAAGCTTTCGCTGAAATTTTTATTCCAGGCGCCGCTTGCTGCCGCTTATATTCCGCACGATCCACCATGCGAACCACTCGCCGTACCAAATCGATATCAAAACCATGATCGGCGGCGATGCGCTCGATCGAATGTGAATCTTCCACGTAGTCCTCGAGGACCGCATCGAGAATTTCGTAGGGCGGCAACGAGTCGATATCTCTTTGGTCGGGCCGCAATTCAGCCGAGGGCGGTTTCTGCAGCGTAGTCAGTGGAATTACCGGTCGGCGTGAATTCACGTAATGGCTCAACCGGTAAACCAGCGTCTTCGGGACATCGGAAATAACGGCCAGTCCCCCGACCATGTCCCCATAGAGTGTACAGTAGCCTACGCCGAGTTCGCTTTTGTTGCCGGTGGAGAGCACAATGGCTCCAAATTTATTGGAGAGCGCCATCAACAATGTTCCGCGCGCGCGCGATTGAATGTTCTCCTCGGTGACGTCTTCTGTCTTCCCTGTAAATACGCCCTTCAATGTTTGGCGATAGGCTTCGACCGCGTGGTTGATCGATAGCAGCTCAAAGCGAATACCGAGATTCTCCGCCAACGATCGAGCGTCGTCGATAGAACCGGCGGAAGAGTACGGGCCCGGCATTCCAACGCCGATAACATTCTCCGGGCCAACCGCATCGGCTGCAATCACGGCGGTCAGCGCGGAATCGATGCCTCCGCTAAGTCCAACAATGGCCGTTTCGAACCCGCATTTGTGCATGTAATCGCGCGTGCCTAACACCAGAGCCGCATAAACACTGGCCTCGTCACCCTCAAGCTGTTCGTGAAGATCCCCTGCCAGATTCTTCGAATCGAAATAAATCAAATCTTCTTCGAACGAACAGGCCCGCGCTACAACTTCTCCTTCCGCATTGAGAACGATGCTGGATCCATCGAAGATAAGGCTGTCATTGCCTCCGACCTGATTGACCATCGCGACGGGAACCCGGTGCTGGCGGGCGATAGAAGCCAGCATGTCGCGGCGTACCTCGCGTTTTCCGATCCAGAATGGTGATGCGGAGATGTTCAGAACTAACTTACCCCCGGCTCGAACCAAAGTATCAATGGGATCGACCGTGTAAAGGCGCTTCGGCCAGAAAAGCTTGTCATTCCAGGCATCTTCACAAATCGTGAGCGCAACCGGCTCACCACAGAATGAGAACAGACTCTGTTGCCGGGCAGGGGCGAAATTGCGCATTTCATCGAACACATCGTAGGTGGGCAGCAACATCTTCGATTGCAGGAATGCGATTTTGCCGTCGCGCAGAAGGGCGGCCGAATTCATCACGGACTTGCCGGTATCGGAGTCGGCGGGCGTAACCAGACCGCAAATTACGTCGATGCCGCGCGTGGAGGCGGCGATTTGAAGCGCAGCTTCGCGATTCCGGTCCACAAAGGCAGGGCGCTCGACCAGGTCACGAGGCGGATAGCCACAGACCGAAAGTTCCGGGAACAGAATCAGAGCAGCGCCTGCCGCTTGAGCGCGGCGGGAAAACTCGATCATCTTAGCAGCGTTGCCGGCGAAGTCTCCGACGGTGGGATTGATTTGCCCGAGAGCGATCTTCACACATTTAGTGTAAAGCAGGAGTGGGCGGTTCGGCGTAGGGGCATGGCACGGCGTGATGCAGATTCAAGTCGAGTTATCTCATCTATCATTGTGCTAAATCATCAATGCCGGCTGCCCGGCACCGGAAGGTGGTTCACGTTCGCGTACGGCCGCTAAGTCTTTATGGCACCTTAACGATTGCACCTGCCGCGGCGGCTAGCGCAATCGGAGCGGGCGCAGGTTTCGAAATTGGAGCGGCCTTGGCACACAGGTTGATAGCTTCCGACATACTCTCGGCCTCCTGCTTTTTCAATGCCAACCAGTCGTTGAATGTCGATTTCTCGCGAGCTATGCCCTCGAGATTCCGGTTAATGCGTACCATGTAATGCGCCTTCACCCGTTCGAGTTCGGCCTGGATCTGAGTATTTTCCTCGCCTCTGCGGGCCCATTCGGCGTCGGCCTGTTTGCTCTGTTCAGCCTCGTAGTGATCTAGGGCATCCTGGCGAGCTTTGGCGTCCTGTTGAATCTGTTCCATGCTGACGCCCGCCGCATCCAGCGCCATCAGAACCGCTGCCCGCTTCAATTCTGTCGATAGACCGCGGATGTGCTCGCTCCGGAGCATTTCGACGACCTTATGAACGCTATATCCCTTCTGGGGGCTCACTACGCCGGCAGCGCGGTAAATCTCCTCCATGGGCAACAAATCCACCTGAAAGCTTGACGCCTTCTCTTCCTCTGCCATTGAAGTGTTGCTCCTGGGATTCGGGGCGGGGCTCTGCGAGCCTTCTTTCCCGCCTGAACTGCTCCCGATGCCGTTATCATCCGCGCCGGCGCCAAGGCTTTCGTGCTTGTTATTCCAAGGCGCCCTTTCAAGCCAATTCCGTCCCATAAATCTCCTTTCGCTACGGACTTCCTTTCTCTGTGGAGGTGCTTTGATGCTTAGCCGCGTCCTTCGCCTTCGAGCGAACTCTTCATGCCTGGAACTCCGGGGCCTGTCTTCGCGATCATCACTCTCGCCGGCAATTCCAGCCTTCAGCCTGGCAGAAGCCGCGTGACGAAAGACGCGCCCTTCGTTCTGCGTACCCGCAAAAGCTGTCGAAGTAGCAATCGGCTGGTGCTCCTTTGCCTGCGGTTGCAATGGCTCCCTGCTTGCCAAACTTTCGGCATCCGGTCTAGAGATGGCTCTCGTTCCCTCTGGAACAGCCAGGTTGTGCTGTAGGTCCGCGAGCAAATCTCGCTGAATGCCGATTACATACTGCGGCCCTTCACGCCGACAGTACTTGCAGGTACCGGAGAACTGTTCGAAACGCCAGCGGACGCTGAGGTTCGTTCCCACGGCTACCGATGCTTTCATGCGAATACAAGCGCCGCTGGCGGATTTGTCTTCCATTCGGGCTGGCACCGCAAACGCGGTCCCGTCGGCCTCTTGCCAGGAAGCCTCCACCAAAATCATCACCGCAGTCCGGAGTTCTCGCATGGCGGCGCCCATGCAGAACCTATCGGCAAGAACTTAAATTAATCCAATCGGGCGCGAGAGGTTGTGTTTGTCTCAGTCGGAGATTCCCGTCTTGGCATCTACCGGAAGCTTTGGCGATTAATTAGCTTCGGGCGGGAATATCCCGTGCCGTGGGATCGGAGCAGGGGAATCACCCTTTTGGTCCCGCCAAAGAACTTCGTTCAAGCGAGAGGCTCCAGCCGCGTCAGGGCGCGAAAAATCCATCCTGGCCGATTCCTTAGCACCGGGCGCATCGCGTTTGTTGGTTTCATAGATCATGCCATTGTCTCGATTTCGATAGTCCGCCTCGAATGGTGGCTGGTTGCCAGGCCCGGAGAACATCGGTCCCATGGCAGGGGCATAAGCATCGTTCTGATTCATGGGGGGCAACCCGAGCAACATCTCCATCGTGTGAATCAAATTCACGGTAGTGTAGAAACGGTGATCCACGTAGGGCTTGGCCGAGGCGCCGGGAGAATATTTGCTCACCACAAAGGCGGTGGATCGATGGGCATCGACATGATCGCCGCCGTTTTGCGCGTCGTCCTCAAGGACAAAAATGGCGGTGTCGTCCCAGTAGGGACTATGGGAAACCGCCTCGACCACTCGGCCCAACGCAAGATCGTTATCCGCGACAGAGGAAGCCGGCCGTGGACGATCAGGCCGTGTGCCGCCGGTATGGTCGTCGGGAAGATAAAGCAAAACGAATGCCGGCAGTTGCAGGCTAACGTTTTCATTTGTTAGGCGCGCGCGCGCATACGCGGCGAACTCGTTTAGAAATTCGTCAGCCCGAAGTTGATCGGGATAGTCCGTATTGAAGTCGGCGTAGAGCGGATCAAAGTGGTCGCGCAGAACGGCCTTTGTGGCCTTCGCTCCCTTGAACAGAGGCACCGGCCAGGGATACGGGCTCGGGCCGCCGTGCGGATTACCAACGTTTGGCGGCAAAGCATCTCCAAGATGTAGTTCGGTGCGAGGGCAAACCGCTTCCTGGGCGGAAGGAGTTCCCTGCTTGGGCGATGCCGCTTTGCGTATTTTGTTGCACCACGCCGCATTCACGTATTCACCGTAGTCCCGATAGCTCAGGCCATGGCGAGCAACGTTGTCCCAGAGAAAGCCGGTTGAAGGGTCATCAATGTCTGACTCGTGATGGTCGAGAGGATATTCATCAGAAACCGTTCCCTGGAAGTCATAGGTTCGTTCTTTTCCTCGATATGCGATCTGCCAGGTTTTCTCGTTATAGTCGCTGGTGATGGCGGCGGTGGACCACAGATGGCCGTCTCCGGAAACCTCTCCGCTGTCATAGAAATTATCCAGCACCCCGAATTGAAGGGCGAGCTTGTGCTCGTTCGGCGTGATGTCTGAGCCGTACATAGTCAATGACGGGTCGCCGTTGCCTACTTTGAGGTCGCCGAGAATCTGATCGTAGGTGCGGTTTTCTTTGATGACATAGATCACGTGTTTAATGGGATTGTTTCCGCTGGAGAACTGAATTGTTCCAGGATTGTCATGCAGAACGTTCGCGTTCTCGACGGTGCGTGTGAATTCTTCAAGTTTGTCGAGAACCGATGGGATGTTCAGACGAGCAATCGAGCCCCGCAGCAATGTGGCGATGTAGGGATGATCATGATGTTTCAATTCCCACTGAGTCTTTCCCTCGCCAGTGTTTGGCCCCGTGCCCCTACCCTTGGCTGTGGCGATAAGCAGATCGTTACCCTCTACCGCGAGAGCACTGGGATACCAGTCGGTGGGGATGAAGCCAAGTGCGGCGGCTTTCGGGCTTTGCGCCGACTCGCCACTGGCGAGCGCAGAAGCGTCAAATACCGCGACCGCATTGGAGGAAGAATCGGCCACAAACAACCGCTTGCCATCCCTCGATTGGGCCAACGCGCTGGGATAACTTCCGGCGAACTCTTGCGTTCGAACTGCAGCATCGAGGAACGCTAATGCCTCCCCAGTCGCAGTGGACACCACAGCAACCGAGTCGGCGTTCGATAGCGTGACATAGAGCAAGCGCTCATCGGGACTCAACAGCATTGCGGTGGGATGAGAACCGGGAGCAATCGGATCCTCCGGCTCTTTCAGCTTGATCCAGCGCACGACTTTTCCCGAGGTCAAATCCAGTTCCACGATTTGCGACGCGTTCCAGAGGCTGCACCAGGCGCGGCGGCCNNGTCCGTCCCGCGTGGCGACGACGGTATAGGGGAATGAAGATGGGACGAGATCGTTCGTGCTAAGGTCGAATCGTTGCCGGATTGTGCCGCTGGCAATATCGAGCAGAACAACATTGTCGGAGAGATTATCGGCGATCACAAGCTGATCGCGATCTTCAGTTTCGTGGGGGCCCGAAATCAGCGAGAGCCCCGCGGGATAAGGGATCGCGGTACTTAGCGGAGTTTTTTGCAGAGCGATGGCCACGCGCTTTCCTGACGCGAGCGCCTGCGGTTCGATCGCGATGAAACGCTCCGGTACAACCCTGCCATCGAGAAAGCTGTAGACGGCGATTCCGTTACCGGTGTCGCCGGGCTTTTGGCCCGTCGGGTCAGTGATTGAGCCGACCGAAGCATAGAGATGCTTTCCGTCCGATCCAAAAACCAAACCCAGAAAATAACTCTGGTGTACATTTTCGCCAAAGCGTTTGTCGGGGAAGTCCGCAAGCTGATTGGTCTTCAAATCCAGAACCGCGATCGACTGTGTGGCGAGAGTTTCCTGCGTTCCATAACCGTCGTTTAATAGCGCGGCATAGCGGTCATCGGGGCTGAGAGCGATGGTGGCCGGGAAACTGTTGGTGCTGGCAATGCGGCCCGGAGAGGGCGTTAACAGGATCTTGCTGGTAGACAACGGAATTGAAGACGCGTCCTTTTGATTCTGTTTCGTAGTTTGAGCAAGGACGGTTTGCGCGCGTGCAGTTTGTGCGATTGCGGTCTGNNGAGGTAACAATTAAAGTCGAGGCCACAGCGGATACGGCAAGTGCGGCAATGGAAAAGTATCGAATCACGGAGGCCTCCGCGTTCCTGGTCAGAAAGTGTGGATACGAGAATCGGCGCTTAGACGCCAGCGCGCGTAGACCCTTCCTGCGTTGGCGCGGGTCCGGTATGTTCTTCCGCATTCACGTTGTGCCGAACGTCGGCGCCCTGCACCCAGANNTCACATCTTCGGCGATATTCGTAGCGTGGTCCGCAACCCGCTCCAGATTGCGCGCCACAAGCAGGGCGTCCAGCGCCTGTCGCACCAGCTCGGGGCGCTGATTCATGGTTTTTACCAGTTGGATGAAAGCGTCATCCTTCATGCGGTCGACGACATTGTCCATTTCGAGCACCG
>PLUJ01000338.1 GCA_003165455.1 Acidobacteriaceae bacterium
GTGCACTCGCTGATCATCGGGCAGAGCATTACGGGGATTGACGCGTTCTAGCGGCGGTCTGCCCATCACGGAATATTGCACCAAGCCCTGCTACCCGCAGCCTTGAAAATTTGATTGTGCTCATCGATTGCTTCTGCTAGCCTATGGAGGTCGAGTCGTCCTCGTGCGCTCGCAATTGGCGGCACCGTCCGCTCAAAACAATTCAAGAAGCATTTTGCTTCAAGGAGCATTTCGCTATGGGCAAGCAGGTCCATCGCATCACTGCATATGAATCTCGCAAAACCTCTCACCCAGTTTTTCAAGAAATCCAAAAATATTGGCTCACCGTTAAAGCGACTGATTTCCCGGCTGGTATTAGCACCGCAGCAAATGCGCGCGAGCCAGTGGGCCTAAACCGCCTTGTTTATCGCGATATTCGGGAGAGCCTGGAGGGCGAAGGTGCCGAGCCGGGAGCCTTTGACCTGATGAACAAGGGCATCACCATCCTTGCACTGAGCGTTCGCCTGATCGATAAAGAAGGCCAAGTATTTGAGATTGCTATCGACAGTGAGCGCGGAGGCATCGTCGATGGTGCACACACTGCGAAGATCATTGAGCACTGCAACGAAGACGGCACCACGAATCCTAAACAGTACGTTGAGGTATACATCCGTACGGGAGTGGAGGACGACCTGATCACAGACATCGCGCGCGGGCTGAACACGAGCATGCAGGTCGCGCCAAAGTCGATCTACAACATCGATGGGGTCTTCGATTGGCTAAAGAAAGAGGTCGAGGGCAGACCATACGAAAAGTTGATCGCATGGCGCGAGTCCGACAACAGGCCATACGACGTTCGCGACCTAATTAGCATCTTGGAGCTGTTTAACGTCTTCGATTTCCCAAACGATGTGTCCAAGCATCCCATCTCGGCTTACGAAAAGTGGAGCATACCGCTGAAAAAGTTTGCTGAGGACTATGAAGCCCACAAGAAGATCGGAAAGGTAAAAAACAGCAAATACTACAAGCTTCGGCCGATCCTTAATGACGCATTGGTCTTGTACGATCACATCCGTCACGACTTCCGCCATATTCATAACCTAGCGGGGGGTAGGGCGGGCAAGATGAACATCGTTGAGGAGTCCGCAAAGCCCTTGGAATTTCCTTTCGCTCAGTTGGCGGCGAACAAGTACCGACTGACCAAGGGTGCCTGCTACCCCATGCTTGCCGCGTTTCGAAACATGGTCGAGGTGGACAGTAGGGGAACCGCACGGTGGCGGGGAGGGTTCAGGTCCGTCCTGCGCTTGTGGGAAGAAGCTGGCCCCGAACTTGTCGCCGAGACGGACAACGCGACGGAGGACATCGGCCGAACGCCAGATCACTTAGGTAAAAACCGGAAGCACTGGGACGGCCTTCACGTGAAGCTTCAAAACCGCTTACTTCGGGCACAGCTTGAGGCGCAGCGGGTTCGAAGGGCTGCAAGCTAGTCGACAAAGCGAAGAGGCTTGCAACCATATGAAAAAACGTGACGATCTGAACGACGTAATCCGAGAAGAGAGCAGCCGAGGCAGAAAGCGCCCGATCGACATGGACGCAATCAGGGACCACCAGGGGCGGCGGAACGAGGTAGTCGAAATATTTCGTAACGGTACGCGGCAGGAGCTGCAGGCGCTTCTCAAGAAGTGGGATTACTCGAAAGAGCGGATCGACTTCATCCTCGCAGAGTTCGACGCCGCACGCGGTCAGCAATCTTCTTAGTCGCCGCGTCGGCCCGGGCACGGTCTTCGGGCGCCATCTTATCGGCGCGCTCGTTGATCTCAGCCGCGATGCGCTCGGCCAACTCCTCCAACCGATCTTCCTTCGCGTGCTTTAGCTTGGCTACGGCCATCGGGTTCCTTTGTCTGCGGCGATTCTACCACTCCCATTGTCGCTTGCAGATTAAGATGATACAAGACTGACTTTGGTAACCTTTGTCCTGCGCCACGCCAAGTGCTACGCGGTTGGTTTCTCCCAAGGCGGTTTCACCGCCGAAAACTCCGCGGCAAAGCGCTGGCCGTAGCTCTCCAGCAAGGCCGGCACGCGCTGCGGCCGACCGCCGGCAGTGAGATGCCCAGTGATAGAATTGCCTAGTGAAGGCCAAGCGCAAATTCACGGTTGTCATTGAACGCGACGAGGAAGGCTATTACGTCGCCACAGTGCCTGGACTGCCGGGCTGCCACACCCAAGCGAAAAACCTCGACACCTTGATGAAGCGCGCTCGGGAAGTAATTGCACTTTGCCTCGAGGTTGATCGCGGTGATCTCGGACCACTCGAACTCGTCGGGATACAGCAAATTTCCGTATGACCCGACTCCCACGGCTCAAAGGCAAAGAGCTCGTGCGCATTCTAGAAGGCGTCGGTTTCAGAGTGGTCCGCACCCGCGGCAGCCACGTATTTCTCAAACATCCGGACGGGAGAGCTACCGCCGTGCCGGTTCACGCGGGCGAAACCATTGGCCCCGGACTTCTTCGGTCTATCCTTCGTGATATCGAGATGCCAGTGGGGAAGCTTCTCGATCATATTTGAACGCGTCCGAAAGATGCGGGAGGGTCTGCGGGCACTTCTATTCCAAGGAGGAAATAGAAGCCGCTCTCATCGAGTACGACGCTGCACGCGAGCAGCTCCAACTCCACCTTTGCCATATGTCGAGTCTAGCCTGCGTCCGGCCCTCTGGAAAGCGAATTGCGCTTACGCGGTTGGCTTCTCCCGCGGCGGTTCCACCGCCATGAATTCTGTGGCAAAGCGCTGGCCGTAGCTC
>PLUJ01000245.1:0-209 GCA_003165455.1 Acidobacteriaceae bacterium
AACGCTTCTCCGCCGACGCGCGCCCGTGATGCGAAACGATCAGCTGGCCCTTCTTCAGAAACTTATCCGCGACGCCTACGCCTTCACTCAGCAACCCGCCAGGATTGCCGCGCAGATCCAGAATCAATCCCTTCAGATCCGGACCAAACTCGTCCAGCGCCTTCGAAACTTCTTCTTCCGTCGTCTCGTTGAACCCGGTTACGTGCAGA
>PLUJ01000245.1:236-13080 GCA_003165455.1 Acidobacteriaceae bacterium
CATCGCCCGTGCTCATATTCTCCGTGGACTTTCCATCGACTCCAATAATCACGTCGCCCGGATGAATACCTGCCTTATATGCCGGAGTACCGGTAAACGGGAAAATGACGATAACTTTGTTATTGCGCGGTCCAACCGTCATGCCCACGCCGTAGTATTTGCCGCGCTGGTCCTCGCGCATCAGCGCGTAAGACTTTGGATCGAAGAAATTCGAATGCGGATCGAGCGCATGCAACATCCCGGGAATGGCGCCGTTATAAATCGCCTTGTCAGGATTAACCGGCTCGGCGTAGTTATCCTCGATCACCGCGTAAACGTCGGTGAACTGCTTAAGACTCTGCTTCACGTCGGTATCGCTTGAGAGCGACTCCGACTGCTCGCCCGTGCGCTGGGCAAAAAGAATCCCCAGGAAACCGCAAGCCAACAGGAAAAAAGCGACTAGAAATAGCGATCGGCGAGAACTACGAACCATCTTGAATATTCCTTAGATTGAGCGATGTGGAGCTACCCAGCTACCGCGCGAATACTCGCAGTATACCATCCGCTTAAGCTACCCTGGACCCGGATGGTTACCCTTGTAACCGCCGTGTCTCTTCATAGGATGCGTACCGGCACCCCTAAGATGCGCCTACGGTAGAAGTGAGTCTTCTCCTCCCGGCTCAAAAGGCTATCTTGTGGCTGTACGACATCAAGCTCCACCGGTACCGCGCAATTGCATTCGGCGCTTATAATGGGCCACGCTCGCGCAGGCCTCATGCGAATATCGATGTCGGGACTGTGGAACGCTAGGACTTCAAAATTACTTCCAGCGGCAGCCTTACCACCCTTTACACCTTTTGCTCGCAGCCCAACTGCGCGGATGGTTACGACCCGAGCGGCGGGATTATTCAGGCGAGTGACGGTAACTTCTATGGAACCACCGAGTATGGAGGGACGAATCAGAGCGCCGGCACCATCTACAAAATCACACCTGGCGGCACGCTAACCACGCTTTACAACTTCTGTGTGGTGAGCTCTTGTACGGACGGTTCGAATCCATTCTCGCTCGTGCAGAATACGAATGGAATCATTTATGGAACAACGGTGGCGGGAGGAACTTACAACCAGGGAAGTGTGTTCAGTCTATCGGTCGGAATCGCGCCATTTGTGGAAGCGTTGCCTTACGCCGCCACGACCGGAAAGAGCGTAAAGATTCTAGGACAGGGCCTGACAGGTACAACTGGCGTCTCCTTCAACGGAACGGCTGCAAGCTTTACGGTAGCTTCGGATACTTTTCTGACCACGACGGTGCCGGTTGGTGCCAGCAGCGGCTTTGTTACGGTGAGTAATCCCAGCGGGGATATGACGAGCAACCAGCAATTCCAAGTGCTGCCGTAAAAGATTTCCGTGTCGTAAATTAACTCGTTATTCCTCGACGCTCAGACTTATATCCGATCCAGAAAGTNNTGACTTATATCCGATCCGGAAAGACCGCTACCTATTTAAAATTGCGGAAGTTCGGGGCACAATTTCGGGACAGTCCCTCTCGGACCTCATTGCGATTCGATCTCGTAAACCACTCCGAGACCGTCGGCTCCGCCGAATTCGCCGGTCCCATAGAGATTCCCCGATCCGTCGAGAATGACGCCAGCAACTATCGCGTACCCGTCTGTACCAGAGATGCCGAAGCTGTTCACAACGGTCTCGCTCCATTCGCCACCAGAATTAGGGGTTAGGACAAAAAGAGTGCCGCTGTCATACTTACCCCCGCCAAAGGTGGTGCCATATATTTTCCCGTTCTGAGAGTCGTACGTTAGTCCGGCGAACGGCTCACATCCATCGCTGCCGCTAAAGGCGTGCAGGAGCCTGAAGCCATAGGCTCCGGTTAGCCCCGTAGATTGCTTTAGCTCGAAAACATCGCCGCAAGCAGGGCCTTCGCCCGAACCAGCGGTGCCGTAGAGATTGCCTGACTGGTCTCTGAGCAGAGCTCCGATGGGAATGGCCCCGTCCGTGTTGGAATCAGTGAAGGTATACAACACGTTTTCCGCCCAGTTGCCTTTGGAATTTTGTAGTTCGAAAACAACTCCCCAGCCGGTGGTGCCTCCAAATGGATCCGCACCATAGAGATCGCCAGCCTGATCGAAGGTCAGGCTGCTATATTCGGGGGATTGGCCGTTACTTCCGTCAAATCGATTCAGCACGGTTTCTATCCAGTTGCCATTGGACTTTGCTAACTCGTACACGGTGCCGCAGCCATTGGATTCACACACCGTCGAGCCGCCCCCAAAGGCCGTTGTACCGTAGAGATTTCCTGCTTTATCGAAGATCAGAGTTGAAGCCGGGAACGATCCGTCAGTGCCTCCCGCGAAAGTGTGCACCTCGGTCTCTATCCAGGCTCCCCCCTGGGTCGGACTGAGCTGAAACACAACGCCATTTCCAGATGCACCCCCTGCGGTCGCGGTGCCGTAGAGATTACCGGCTCCGTCGAGAACTAGCGCACCGAAGGGAGTTGCGCCATCGCTTCCTCTGGTGAATTTATGAAGGACGGTCTCTTTCCAACTGTTTCCGGAGCGCGAGAGTTGGAATACCGTTCCACAACCGGGTATCCCGTTATATACGCAGGGCCCAATGCCGCCCGACATCGTAGTGCCGTAGAAGTTTCCTGCTTTGTCACGGACGAGGCTGGCAAGTGGAAGTGCGCCATCGTTTACACCACCTCGAAATTGGTAGAGGAGCTTCTCCGTGTCCGCTGCCCTCGCAATCGGAGAAATCAGAAGCAGCAGCATCACGCTGAGCGCCAAGATTGGTTTTGGCAGGAGGGCACCTGTCTCGCGGTTGTCCCGGCTAGCAGTTGCAGCCGTGGACGGAATCAATGACACTTTACATGCCGCGTTCGGAACACTCGGAGATTTCTTGCCGTGCATAAATTTATCCTCCAATAACCGTACATTGCCCGGTCTAAAATTCGACAAAAAAAGTCAGCCGCGAGGTCAACAATTACACATCACCGGGTCGGCAAATCTTGTAGGCGATGAGTACATTTTTCGCAACCTAGTTATTCATTGCACCCTTCGTATCGAGACCGCGCAGGAATTCCACCATGTCTTTGCGGTCTTTCGGTTTGGACAAGTAAAAGGGATGCGGTGCCTTTGTGCCGCGCTTGGGATCCAGCAAATTATCCAGGCTGGGGACCGAGTTATCGTGCAGGAAGACCGGCTTCCGTGCCAGATCCAGAAGCAAAGGCAGAGCAATGCCGCGCTCCTCACCGCGCAGACTGGCGTTCACTACTGCCATCTTAGCGTCGAAGAGGCTTCCAGGGGTGTGCTCTACGGGATTCAGTGGAGGTTCACGTTGCGCCAGAATCTTTGGATCATCTCCGGGAAAGATGGTTTTCATCGGGACGATAAATGCAGGCACCGGTTTGCTCTGGTCGACATTGTGGCAGGCGGTGCAGCCGGATGTGCGGAACAGTTCGCGACCATGCGAAGCAGCTTTCGCGTCTACTTCGGCGCCGGCAGGAGCTTGCAAACTCACTAAGTAGGCGTTCAGGTCAAGAAGCTTAGTATTGTCCACGCGTATTCCTAGTGGGGCGTCTTCGCTGCCCGGCTGCGGATAGGGCTTGGCCTTTACATAGGGATATCCGGTCACATTGGTGGCCGCCAGCACTTTGACATAGCTGTCGGCAATTTCATCGCCGGCTGCACCGCCAAGTTTGTGCAGGAAGGCGCGTCCGCCAGGGGTGGTGAGGTTCGTAGGGTCAAGAAGCCCGGTGTACACAAGGTTGCTGAAGTTGTCCAATTTGGCGAGGGCTCCCCCGCTGCCGTACGGGGCGGCAAGGTCCTGCCGGAATAGCGGTGAATTGTGCATCGGGTCGCCGTTTCCATCGAAGGTATCGTCGAACATGCCCACCGGGTAAAACTCCGGATTCGATAGGTAGGCGTCTACTTCCTCCTCAGTCGAATTTTCGGTCAGACCCTTTGGCGCCCGACCGAGTGTCTTGCCGCCATTCGCCTTCAACGCGAGCTGGAGCACCGGATACAACGCGCGAGAGTTGGCAGCCGTCGCAAATATGACTCCCAGATTGAGGTTGTGATTGGCACGGCCGTCCTCACGGTGTCCGATAGACCCTCCATTGGGCATGTTGAACACTGAACCATCGGTGATGGTATGGCACAGAGCGCAGGTGGCTCCAACTTTGTCGCCTTTCGCGGCAAAGCCGATCACAGCATTAGCGGCAATCAACTTTTCCGTGACGCTCGGATCGTTTAACAGTGCCGACTTCTTCCCGGTAGGGTCTTCTTTGAGCTGCTTCATCAATTCTTTCTGCATACCCGGATCGATCGCCTCAATATCGACGCTCAGGCCAAGCTGCAGTGCCTGGAGAGGCGTCACCTTTGCCGCCTTCATTCCCGCGGGCAAGCGGACTGCATCGGTCCAGAAGCGCTCATTGCCGAAGGTTTCAAAGCGGAACACATCTCGTCCCGCATCAGCGTTTCCGTCCTGACGAGGTGCTGGTGTTCCCTGATTTGCAGGGCCATCAGAGGCGGCCGTAGGGTTAGCGGAACCGGTCGGAGTCTTCGACTCTTGGTTGGGACGGGCTGCCAGCAACAAAACCGGAAGTCCAAGGGCGAAAAGTGTAACTACATTCCGAACAGAAGTGTTTTTCATTCCAAACCTCACGTGAATTAGATAAATCAACGAAATTCCGCTAGGCGGCGATTCTGACGGGAAACTCGGAATACTTCTCCCCCGTGGTGTTGCGCACGCCCCGCAATGACTCAGCTGCCGTCCAGATCGCTGCCCCGAGCAAAACCAGATCTTTTAACAGAAATTGCCCCGTAGGAGATAGGAAAGGAAAACCGTAATCTTTCTGCCAAACGCCAGGGGTTGTCACCAAGAAAGTCAGGGTGATTAGAAACATTCCAATCGATCCAAAACTCCCGAACGCCGACAGTCTCGGAGAGATGGGACGGATAGCTATCAGGATTGCGAAGAGCCACTCAAACAATCCGAGGATGACAGAAAAAGTACGGACGTCCACCAAGTGGTATCCCCACGCCAGCAGCGGACTGTGAGAAGCGTAGTTAAAAACGCCTTGCGCCTCGTACGCGGTAAGTTTAAGGGCTCCAATCCAGAGCAGGACCACAACCAGTCCATAACGAATGAATAGAGCTCCTAAATGTCTCGAGATTTCCATTGGACTGTGATTTCAGATGCGCCATTTCGCTCTCCTCAGAGATCGTGGATTATTCAGAAAGATATTCCGGATGTTTCTTCCAGCCAGTCAGCATCGCCATGAAGTTATGCCACCCGTGGATGATGACCATGCTGAGATGACCTGGAATAAAAGCAAGAAAACCGCACATGGCGATGAAATGCCAGATACGGGCGTAATGGAACCCACCCATAAGCCATCCCAGCCAGGAAAACTGGATCGGATTGAACATCACCAAGCCGCTTAAGACGGAAACCGTGCCGAAGAAAACGGCGGTCGTGTAGGCAAGCTTTTGCAGTGGGTTGTACTGCTCGGTCTGCTCCGGCTTCTTGCCGAACAGGAAATAATGCTTCACAACCGGCCACACTCCAGGAATGTCCCGAGGCACGAAGAGCACGGTCTTGTAGTGTCCGGAAACAATCTCGTAGGCGATGTAGACGACGCCCGTCGCAATAAATATCCACATGAAAGCAAAATGCCATTGCTCTGCGCCTGCGAGCCACCCGCCAAGGGCGATGGCGTGGAACCAACTACCGACGGATAGCGGATGAAACTGCTGCGAAGCGTGGATCAGATTGTGCTGGGGGATCTTCGGGCCAAAGCTGGGAAATGCGAAAAAGATTTGAATTCCGCTTGCGATCAGTATGGTAATGGTGATCGCGCTAATCCAGTGCGTATAGCGAACTACAACAGGCTGTTCAAACGCGGCTACGATCTTCTTGCCCGCTGCAGTGGTGAACCTTGCGATTCGCCCAATCGGAATACTGGACATCACACCCTCTTTCCCGAATCAGAGTCCATAAAACCAGTCATACCCCAAGTCCTCCCAGTAACCGCGGCGCGCGAGAACATTCGTGACCTTTAGCCCGGTCAAATACTTCGCGGACTTGTATCCAATCTTGGTCGGCAGGCTGAGCCGAAGCGGCGCGCCGCGCTCGCGTTCAAGCGGCTTTCCGTACATCTCGTAACAAAGCAGCGATTGGGGATGCAGCGCAGTCGCCATGTCAAGCGATTCATAGTAGTCGTCCGCGCACTCGACGTAGAGAAACCGCGCGCTGGTATCTGCTCCGACGAATTTCAGGAACTCCGAGATACGCACGCCGGCAAAGTTACCCACCACATCCCAGCCTTCGACGCNNTATTTTGCGAGGTCTTGGACAGCGATTGGAGATCGCTGAGCCGGTATTCTCCAGGGCGTTGCACCAGACCGGCAACTTGCAAACGCCACGCATCCAGGTCGACCTCGGGATCGTCGGCACCATAAGTGTTCAACGGGAACCGCGCCAGAGGAGTCAAATCGGCATTGGAAAGATAGGGAACTTCATGGCCATGGCGAAACCACTGCGCCGACAACCAATCGGTGAAGGTTAGCCCATCTGAAAACAGAGCGCTGCGCACTCTGGGAAAGGCAATCGCGCCCGCCAGAAGCACCGGTGCGACTCTTAACAACTCGCGCCTGCTGACCTTGGCGAACGTCTTCTGGTCACGAATCACGGCATCCGGATTGTCGGGCTCAGACATAGGATTAGTTGCAACTCAGCACAAAAACTGAAAAGCGCAGCTCTCAACAGGAAACTGCGCTTTTCTGAGGAGAAAAGCCGTATTACTTATTCATCATCTTTGACATGTCGCACTGGTCAGACATCATTTTCATGCTGCTGACCTTCATTCCCATCTTGCCCATGTCGTCATGCTTCATTTTGTCGTCTCCCGACATCTTGTCGTCAGACTTCATGGAATCGCCGGACATGGAGTCCATTTTGTCCATCGTCCCAGTCACCTTCATTTTGTGTCCTACATGTGCCTTCATATCTTCCGAACTCATCAGCTGGACACCGTCCGGATGTTCCTTGTTCATCATCATGTACTTGCCGTCTTTTTCCGCGACGCAACCCGTCATGGACATCGTCTTGCCAGACATGTTGTCTTTCTTCATTGAATCGCTGGACGTGTCCGTTTGCGCCATTGCTGACATCGAACACGCCAGCACCAGCATGAGCATGAGCATCAAATTCATTACTGTTTTCACGTTTGTTCTCCTTAGATTTATGGAACTGCTCCATTGCTTAGGAGCTGTAAATGAGCAGACCTTGATTGAATGGACACTCTACGTTCTGCATCGGCTGTAATGTGCCATTACCTGCTTAACTCGTCTCAATTAACAGGCGGTTGAATAGACTCGTTACTCCTCTCCGTTCGCGGGACGTGGGCGGGTGTCCGTAATACTGCAATATCCACAAAGGTTCGCAGATCTCGGTTTCAATGTGATCTGTATGCGCGCTTAAGATGACATAAGGCAACCTTCCGAAAGTGTTCAAAATTGCTCAAAGCGGCATTTTGCTCATTGTTCTTTTCTATGGGGCCATAGGAGCAACGTTTCGAGGGAAATGACTGAACCCGCGATGCTTATGCCCCGCGCGGCGAACATGGTTCTCTGATCTGCAGAACCTTCGCGACGAGGTCGCCGAGGAAGGAATAGTGTCCCGATCACCACAACCGGAAGCAGAAGTGGCCGGTAGAGTGTCGGAGGCCCAATAAGTTCGCGACTTGTCTACCCTCGCCGATTGCGTAAGGAAGGTCTTTGGGTCGGAGTCGCGTTTTGCCTTGGTCGGCGATCCCTCGGCCCCTCGATAGGGGACATCCGAGTGGTCTTGTCTCTAATCAGCCTCGGCATATTGGCACCTACGGTTTCGGATGGTAAGAGCTGTGCTCTCAAAAAACTTGCGAGCAGAAGTTGTACATGCGTTTGGTATTGTTGTTTCCGCTGAACTAATCCAATCGTCCGGATCGGGTGCTCCGCTTCAATTGGGATGAACCTGCATCCTAGAGTTGTATCGACAGCCATCTCGGGCATGACGGAAATTCCTATTCCAGCCCTGACCATGTTCAAAATAGTAAGAAAACAACCGCTTTCGAAGATAATTCGGGGCTCCACATTGGCCGCGTGGAATGCTGACAACGCATCATCTCGGAAACAGTGGCCGTCTTTGAGCATCAAAAAGGGTGCTCCGGATAGCTGCTTCAGCGTTATCTGCTTCTCGTTTTGTAGCGGATGATTGTCCCAAACGATTGCAAAGAGCCTTTCGCGCATCAACTCAATGCAAGAAACATCGTCGGATTCGAGGGGAAGAGGCATCAGGGCCATGTCGATTGTGTTTTCCCGCAACGCTTGTAAGAGAACGGCACTGTATTCTTCTTTCACATTCAGCTCAATCAGGGGGTGTTGCTTGAGAAAACTAGCCAAAACGTTCGGCAACAGAAACGGGGTGATCGTCGGTATCACGCCTAGTGTCACTTTCCCCTTCTCGACCTTGCCCATTTCGAGAATTTGGCTCTTCGCTTCCTGAAGCTGGTGCAGAATAGATTCGATTTTGGGGAGGAACGCTTCTCCGTACGAGGTTAGATCCACTAGGTGACCTTTGCGATTAAAGAGCTTCGCGCTGAGTTCATCCTCAAGCTTCATGATTTGGTGCGATAGTGATGGCTGAGAGACGTGTTCCCGTTTGGCTGCCTGTGTAAAGCTGCGGTATTTGGCAACAGCTCGAAAATAACGAAGTTGATGTATTTCCATGGTCAATCCCCCTGTGAGTCTCCTTAACGGAAGCAACACTTTGCATTCGCGAGTTCGCTTCTGCACTTCTGCTCTTCGATAAAACCGCCGGCCTCGAACGATTCAGCTTTGGGGTACTAGCCACGCTTACCGGGCGAATGAGGGGAGTGGGCTCAGGAACTGCGCTCCTTTGGACTGGGAGTCACTTTGTCCAACAATGCACCGCTTTCTGCAGCAGGATTGAAATCAAACGGGCACATCTGTGACTCTCATCGAAATCCAAAGAGATAGTTTACGCGAGCGGAGCGGGCCTGCAAAGATCGACCGAATGCCAAGTGCCTGGTTGGATTTCAGGGCCACGATGAGAAAAAAAGTGCTCCAGAACTTGTGGATGCTTCAAAACGATCGGTGAAAAGCTGCAGGCAGCGCGTATTTTCTTGCGTTTAGAAGCGCTTCGAAGTGTCGGTGCGCAACCTTAGCAGCAGCGGCCCGATAGTTTTCGTCTATTGCCTCATAGAAACAAAGTTCGACTCAAAGAGTGATTGACGAGTACGAATGTATTTCAAAGCAGAGACGGTCGCGGCTGACTGAGCCGATCAGTTTGCCTCCGGGAGTGTATTCGAAGATGGCGCCACTGGCGAGCTCGCCAAAGGTGGTCCCGTAAACTTTGCCGTTTGTGCCTTGAGTTAGCGAGGAAGGGCCGTCGCCGAGGGCTGCAGGCAGACTCGCCAACACCTCAAAGGTCTGAGCGGGCGAGGTGATCGAGATCGCGCAGAGAGCGAAAAGAAGCCGCGCAGTAATTCGGGGAACGCGAGTCCCTCGAATCGCGCCCCGCCACCGTGGCCAGGAGACCAGCTACGGTGAGCCTTGGTTACAAGCCGCGGACCGTTCGTTCGAGGGAACAGTCTCGCGGCCCTGGGCTGAGAAAATCCTAGTTACCGGTTCCGTTGAGTTGTACGGTCTGCGTGCCCGCCGAGTCTTTAATATTTAAAGTCGCGCTGCGCGCTCCGCTAACCGTGGGTGAAAAGCTTACCGTGCCCAACGCCGCGGCATTCGTCGACGGGCAGAACTCCGTGCAGCCCGGCGTGGCATTCAGGTACGACGGCGCCGATTTTTGCTCTGACCTGCTTTTGCGTCGAATGCACAGTATGTCTCCGAGAGTTAGATTTGATCTGGTATGCAGGGCGGGGGCGGCGGCCCTGCATCCGGTTCCTTCGTCTGCTTCACGGTGAAACTAATTGACGGTGAAGTTGGTGGAACTGGTAACGCTCCCACCTTTTGTGGTCACGACGATTTTGCCGGTCGCCGCTCCGGCGGGAACGGTCAAGGTAATTTCGGAGTCGGAGACCACCGTGAACGCCGCCGATATTTTGTCGATCGTCACCTTCGTGGTTTGAGTCAGGCCGGTGCCGTTGAATGTCACCACTGTTCCGACTGGGCCGCTCGGGGGCGTGAAGCTTTTGTAGGTCGGAGTGATCCTGTAGCTCCCGAGGGTGGACAGTTTGGTCGACCCCGTGGTGACGGTGATGTCGCCGGTTAGCGCGCCCGTCGGGACCTCAGCGAGCATGTATGTGCTGCCGGTGAGTTTTGTGGCGGTGGCTTTTGTGCCTCCGAACTCGACCACAGACTTCGAGCTGAAACCCTGGCCCAGAATACCGACCCGCGCGCCTTCTGCGCCGGACTTCGTATTCACCGGGGAGATGAAGGGGCTGTAGCCATTGTCCACGCTGTAGAACGAGCCGACCCCCACACCGCCCTGCTCGGTCGTGCTGTAAAGCGTGCCGTTGGTGGAAAGCAAGAGCGGAGCCTCAGGCTGACCGCAGTTCGAGCAAACGAGCGGGTAGAGATAAATTGTCTTGTATGCGCCCTTGGTTGTGATGTCGAAGAGTCCGGCTTGCGCGCAGCCCCCGCCGGCGCAATCCGTTGCGGCGCCAAACAACAGGCCATTCGGCCCTTGCGTCAACGGCAACGTAGGATATGCGCCGTCCGTCTGATTCGGGAAGCTGTAAAGCACCGTCTCTTCGCCGGCCGCGGTGATCTCGAAAATGGTTCCTTCATTCCCGGTGCCGCCCTGATAGGTGGTTCCATAGAAGTCGCCATTGGAGCCCTGAATCAGGTTGGCATTCGGATTCTCGCCATCCACGAATTCGCCATCCGCATTGGGCTCGAACGTGTATACCAGCGACTCCTTACCCGCGAGGGTGATTTTGAATACTCCGCCCCCGCTGATGATCCAGCCGTTTCCCACTCCCCATAAGTCGCCGTCAGTGCCTTCGATCAAGCCGAAGGGCAACACCGTGTCGTTCGGCGGACCTTGGAAGCTATACAGCAGGCTGTACGCTCCGGCCAGCGTAAGTTTGTACACCGTTCCGTAATTATTTGCCCCGCAAAAAGCTGTGGTTCCATAAAAATCTCCGTTACTGGCCTGGATTGGAGGCGCGTAGGGTATACATCCGTCGCTGGTCGATCCTTGGGCTGCGAAGTTGTGCAATACGGTCAAGACGCCGGCGGACGTCACTTTGAAAAGCGTGCCGTAACTGTTGGCGCCCCCATTCTGACAGGTGCCGTAGAAATTTCCATCGGTGCCCAGAGTCAGGCCGCTGCATGTCGATCCGTCCGATTGCGCCATCGGGTACAGGCTCGTGAGAACTCCCTCGGAGCTGATTTTGTAAATGATGCCCTGACAGCATCCGTTGCCCGACAGCGTAACTCCGTAGAAGTCCCCGTCTTGTCCCTGCGCCATAACACCCGCAGGAAGGGTTAGGCTCGACCCGCCGCTGCCGAACGTGTAAATCGTGGTGACCGTTTGCGCCGGCGCAGCGATCGCTATCGCCACTAGGAATATCCCTGTGAGCAGCTTGGCCTTAAGAACTGTAGTCATTGTTTTCTCCTGAATCTGATTCGAATTTCTGCCGCTATGGTTCTGAACCGCATAGTTAACGGTGAACCTGGAGCCCCGGCTGGTGGTACTATTTTCCGCGCGGGCCGCTCGCCAACTGGCTGAGACGACCGCGAATGCACGCCGACTATCACCTGAATTGGGGCTGGCGTAAAGCGACGGCTCGTCTACCTCGAAGCGACGAAATATGTTGTTTATCTACAACGGGTTACAAAAAGTTCTTGTCTTGAGTGGAGTAGCCCGAGAGTGCTAGTCCAACGGGGCTTTCCGTGGTGATAGACTCGGAACCGTCCTCCCCTACAAGCGTCGACGCCCTATGACTGTATCCAGCGAGCCCCAGACCGTTGTGCGCTTCGGTGTATTTGAGGCGGACTTGCGCGCGGGGGATCTGCGAAAAAAAGGAACCAGGGTAAAGATTCAGGACCTACCCTTTCGCGCGCTCGGAGTCCTTCTCAGCCGGCCGAATGAAGTTGTGACGCGCGAAGAATTCCGGCAGGCGCTTTGGCCGCAGGATGTTTTTGTCGATTTTGACCGCGCCATCAGCAGCGCCATCAAGCGACTGCGCGATGCGCTGGGCGACCCCGCTGAGAATCCTATCTTTATAGAAACCATCGAGCGCCGCGGGTACCGGTGGATCGCTCCGACTTCTGGTGTCCCGACTTCGAGCACAATCACGCTGCTTGCGTCCGATGCGCGTGACGCGGAGGGAGAGCCGGCAGTAAGTTCGGTGGCCGTTCCCGATCGTTCGATTTCGCCATCGGCGTTTTCGTTTCCGTCGCGAAGGTTGGAGTATGCCACGCTGGTTTTGGCGCTACTGTTGGTGGCGGGGATCATGCTCTTCGGGTTTCACGGGATAAAGGCCGCAGGCAATTCACCGCACTCGGGTGCGAATGCTGGGTTGCATCCGGCGAATCAGGAAGCCAAGGATCTTTATCTGCAAGGCCGCTACTACTGGAACAAGCGCACGCCCGACGATCTGCAAAAGGCGGTGGACTATTTCATGCAGGCGATTGTTCACGATCCGGGATACTCGGATGCCTATGTTGGACTGGCGGACTGCTACAACCTGCTGCGCGAATATAGCGCGATGAAGAGTAGTGAAGCGTATCCGCGAGCGCTGGCTGCGGCGCGCAAGGCGGTTGAGCTTGATGACAAATCGTCGCAGGCGCACGCTTCGCTGGCGTTTGTTTCGTTTTGGGGA
>PLUJ01000204.1 GCA_003165455.1 Acidobacteriaceae bacterium
GCCGCTGGTGTCATCGAGGGATGCCTTAGTGACTACAGTAATGTGCCCGCAATCTTAAAAAGGTATATCTATACTAGCGTTGCTGAAATCTACCCTCTATTGGATTCGCGCCGATGGTTTTGGTTCCATCGAAAGCTTGCGGCGCGCATCTAAATGTAGTGGAACGGGAATTGAGCTCATAATGTCAGCAAAAGTTGAACAGAAGACCTACGAAGATGCCGTCAGTTGGCTGCGCGAGCACGGCTTTGATCTGATCGAAGCTCCGGGGACGCAAACGCGCGTGTTTCTGAAGAAGTACAACTGCTCGGCGGCGATCCAGAAGACGGATGACGATACGGTCAAGGTGTTCGCCCATCCGGGCTATTTGATTGGCAGTGAGATTTCAAAGCTGGTCAATAAGGGCTACCAGCAATTCTTGAAGACCTCGAAGTCGGAAGTTCCGGCTACGGCTGACCATCTGAAGGCGCTTCAATCCTTTTCGGAGGAGCTAAAGATGGGGCTCGGACTCCCCAGCCTCTATAACGAATCCCTGGGCACGGTGAGCGAGTCTTATCATTACGACCGTGTCAAAGACCGGGAGAGCGCGCCTGTGGATCGGCCGAAGCGCCCGTGGGAGACTGCCGGCAAAACTGTTGCTGTTAAGGCCGTGGCCGCCAAGAAGGGCCGGGCTTAGCTCATACGTTTCGCTCTTAAATCTTAACTTCCGTTCGTCACGTTTAACTTTCGTCCGTGGCATTTTTTCGCGCGGTGTAGATCCAGCAGCTGTTTCAGTTGTCCTTCCGCAATTCATCCCGCTCGTGCGAAACTTGTTGCGCTTGCTTCCCCTGGGGCGGACTCTTCCGATGCGCAAGTTCGTGAGATACTTCACTTTTTTCTTGCCAATGTTGTGGGCGGCAAACTTCAGTTTGGCGGATAACCGAGTTCCACTTACCGACGACGGTGCGGCGAAGGCCGAAGTTGAACACGTTCTGCGGACACAACAAGAGGCCTGGAATCGCCACGACCTTGACGCTTTCATGGACGGTTATTGGAATTCTCCTGACCTGACATTTTTCTCCGGCGCAAAGGAACAGCATGGATGGCAGGCCACGATGGACCGTTACCGTGCGGCCTATACCAGCGCCGGGCGCGAAATGGGTAAGCTGGAATTCTCAGATCTTCGCATCGAAATGCTGGGAGCCGACGCGGCCTTCGTGCGTGGTTCCTGGCAACTAACCATGTCCGACGGAAAGACGCCGCACGGACTCTTCACACTTATTTTTAGAAAGCTCAAGGGCGGCGGATGGAAGATTGTGCACGACCATACTTCCTTGGCCGAGTGAAAGCTGTGGACCCGTGATGAGTTAAAAGGGAGAGCTGGCGAATGTTTTCCAAGCCTGGAATTCTGCTGCGTGTAGAAGGGGCGATCGTTTTTATTCTGAGCCTGCTTTTGTATCGGTCGGCCGCAGGCCGGTGGGGTCTCTTCTTCTTACTTTTTCTTTGGCCGGACTTATCGATGGTTGGTTATCTGGTCTCGCCTAAACTAGGCTCCAATCTTTACAACATTGTTCATACCTATATTTTCGCTCTTGCCCTGGCTGGACTGACCGCATTTCAAAACAGAAATGGTGCATTTATTTTTAGCCTGATTTGGCTCGCGCATATCGGGCTTGATCGCGCTCTCGGCTATGGGCTAAAGTATCCGACCTTCTTCAAAGATACTCACCTTCAACGCGCAATGTAGTCGACTCGCGAATCTATTTTTTGACGCGAATTTGCACACGCGTGCCTTCTGGAAGTTTGCCGTTTGTCAGTTCTACTAGACCATTGCGGACTACTCCTTCAAGTTCTTGCGGTACCGACGTCGCGGTAGGAGAGGTAATCGCCGGCGAGGGCTTGGCTGTGGCACGTCCCATACCCTTATCCATGGCTTGGTTGGCCAGGCGATCGGCGTCTGTATTGTGTTCGCGCAATGCATGGCCGATGGAGAACCAATCCAGTTGCGCAATCAATTCCTTGGCGCGGCCATGGAGATCCAACAGAGTGGCATTCTTCACTTTGTAAATGCCCTTGATCTGACGCACCAGCAATTCGGAATCACTAACCAGCTTGAGCGCTTTCGGACCATGCTGAAGTGCGTATTCAAGAGCGGCGATCAGCCCTTGATACTCGGCAACATTATTGGTCTGGCGTCCAAGGTATTCGCTGAGTTGCGCGATTTTGTGGCCGGACTGATCCTGAATCACGACGCCATAGGCCGCCGGACCTGGATTGCCGCGAGCTCCGCCGTCGCTATGAGCGATCAGGTAATGTTGGGGCGGATTTTCGCGGGAAGAGTCTCCACGCTGCGAAAAAAGGGATTTGCTGCCGGCGCTGGGGTAGGACATGCAGAGAAGTTTACAGCTTCACGATTTGCGGTGTGAACCTACGCTAAGTTCAAACAATTTGAATTGGGTTTCGCCTTTACCGTCTGTCGTTTTACCGTCCCGCAGCCAGTCGAGTCGCGAGCCGAGCGGGCAGGTTCGCCGCGAAAATG
>PLUJ01000045.1:0-177 GCA_003165455.1 Acidobacteriaceae bacterium
TGTTTAAGTGCTTCAATGGAAATTTCGTAGCCGCCAGCCGCCTCCTGTTTGCCCTGGGACGCCGGGGCCTGGTCGGGGCCCGCGCTGGCCAAATCCATCCCCAACATCAAACGCCGTCCACCGCAGTTCTGTGCATCGGACTGGCCACGGCCGCCTGTATGCTCCTGGGAGATGCGA
>PLUJ01000045.1:194-13822 GCA_003165455.1 Acidobacteriaceae bacterium
TCCCGGCGATCCCCGGCCATTTCACGGTCTACGAATGGCTGACGCTCGGGATCTGGATTATCTTGGGCGTGATCGCACATCGGAGGAGAACAGATACAGTTTGAGTTGATATTCTCCGCGGCTATTCTGTGCGAACTCTCAGTTAAGATTCTGAAGCAGAATCGAAGAGAACGCAGAGAAAACTCCGCGGAGGAGCAGAAAGAACCAAGAAAGGGGCAGAAAAGAGGTGAAATCGATGGAAGCTAAGCTCGGGCCGCGTCGCGTGCTCGTCCTGTTGTTTGTGCTCGCGTCTGCCTTGCAGTTAATGACGCAAACGCCAGCCGGTTTCGACCTTGTCATCACCAACGGCCACATCATCGACGGCACTGGATCACCCTGGTACTCCGGCGACCTCGGCATCCGTGACGGAAAAGTCACCGCCATCGGCAACCTGTCCGCTTCGCCTCGCAAACGCACCATTGACACGGCCGGCAAAGTCGTCGCTCCCGGATTTATCGACATGCTCGGCCAGTCCGAGTACACCATCCTCGTTGACCCGCGATTGCCGTCCAAAATTTTTCAGGGAATCACCACGGAAATCACCGGCGAAGGCAACTCCATCGCGCCTCTCAATGATGCCATCATTCAGTCCGATCGCTCGGACTATGAGCATTATCACATCACTCCGGACTGGCGAAACTTCCGCCAGTATTTCGCTCGACTAGAAAAACAGGGCATGGGTATCAATCTTGCCAGCTACGTCGGTGCGACTCAGGTCCGGCGCATGGTTCTTGGCGACGATAACCGTCAGCCCACTCCTCAACAACTGGATCAGATGAAATCCTTGGTGGGGGATGCCATGAAAGACGGTACAGTCGGAGTGTCTGCCGCACTCGAATACGCCCCCGCGCCCTTCGCCAAAACCGAAGAACTGATCGCGCTGGCGGCCGAAGGGGGCAAATTCGGAGGGATCTACTCCACCCACATGCGCAACGAAAGCGATTCCGTCCTTGATGCCATTGACGAAGCACTTCGCATCGGCCGCGAAGCTCATGTTCCCGTCGAAATCTGGCACCTTAAAGTCGCCGGTAAGAACAATTGGGGGCGCATGCCAGAGGTCGTCGCGAAAATCAATGCCGCTCGTGCCAGCGGCACCGACGTCACCGCCGACACTTATGCCTATACCGCGTGGTTCAATGATTTTTCAGCTTTTATTCCACCCTGGGCGCATGATGGTGGAACCGCAAAACTCGTCGAGCGGCTCAAGGATCCTGCGACCCGGGAACACATCCGAAAAGACATGCTCACTCCCTCCAGAGACTGGGATAACGAGTGGCAGGAAATTCCCGGCCCTGAAGCTGTGATGATCGGCGTTGTGCAGAATCCAAAGCTGCTGCCGTTGCAAGGAATGCGACTCTCTGAAATCGCGAAACTGTGGGGCAAAGATCCCATCGATACACTGTTCGACTTCCTCATTAAAGACCCTAGCGCCGGCGTCGCCGTTTTCGGCATGTCGCAACCGGATGTCACGCTCGCGCTGCAGCAGCCTTGGGTTTCCATCGATAACGATTCTTCCGGAACTTCCCCTGAAGGCATCTTGGGACAGGAGCACCCTCACCCCCGTGCCTATGGAACTTTCCCGCGAGTCCTTCGCAAGTATGTTCGCGAAGAGAGAGTCCTTACTCTTGAAGACGCTATCCGCAAGATGTCTGCATTGCCCGCACAACGCCTGCGCCTTACCGATCGCGGCGTTCTCAAAGCTGGTCTGTGGGCCGATATCGTCATCTTCGACCCCGCTACCATCCGTGATCTCGCCACCTTCGACAACCCCAATCAACTCTCCGAAGGAATGGAATATGTGCTGGTGAATGGAATCCCAGTAATTGACCACGCGAAAATGACGGGAGCCCTGCCAGGAAAAGTCTTGCGCGGCGAAGGTTACGCGCCAGATCGATACGTACAGTAGAGGCTACGGTTTCAAGTCCGCGCGAGTTTCGTCGCGCGGCGTTAGCGTGACCTGGGGTTCGGCAACCGTGCCCGTAATGCTGTATATCAATGACCCGGCCCCCGCAGCTTTGGTTTCTGTGTCCGTAACCAGCTTAAAGTCGAGCGTTCTCGATAGCGAAGCGATACCGCTCACCTCATACGCCCCACTCGAAGATACTAATTCACCTTTTTCGATATCGATCTTACCGTCATGCAGTCCGGCCCGTCCCTGCCATTGCGCAAAACGCAGAGGCCCGGCATCGCTCGCCAGCGAAAGATGAGGCATCATCCCATCCCGCAGATCGAACCGCAGGCTGCCTTCCACTGCTTGCCACCACGACGTAGAAACTGTGCTCGAAACTTTGAACTGATATGTTCCCGCGCCCATCCCTGTGATCCACGGATCGTGCATTGCGGTGGACATCTGTTCCAACGAGATTCCCGTCAGCGTTCCCGTTGAGCTGAAAATCGAAGCTACCCCCGTGAAGTCTGCCCGCCAGTCTCCGAGATGTTTTCCGCCCAACAAATCGGCACGCAAGTTTGAGATGTTCATTGTTCCCCGTCCCATCTCAATCGAGGCCGATACATGTTGTGCCACCACATCATGAATTAGCAGTCGCTCCAGTGTCACTTTACCCGCCGCCCGCAGGTTTCTCACAAAAGCGGGTGTCTCTGGTTCCTCGCGCGAGAGCATTTCATACCAGCGCCGCTGATTCGCATGTGAACTGAGCCACATATGCAGATCGCTTGCTCGAATCTCGTCGGTGCTCAAATTGAATTGCGCCACGCAAGCCCCTGGAGTTCCGCAACCTCGAGGCAATTCGATCCAACCGCCCCAGTGCGCGCCAGCTGCTTGCGCGCTCAAATCGGCTATGCGCGCCTTGTTCTTTCCAAGATGCAATTTCGCCGAAGTAATTTCAATCGGTTGATTTAATCCCGCAATACTCGCGTGCACATTATGCAACTGCGCGTTCCCGGTCACTCGCGGCAGCAAAAAATCGGATTGAGTTCCGGATCCGTTCTCTGACCACATGCCGGCAATACGCAGGTCCATCTGCGCCGCGCCTTCAACATTAGCCTTTACTGCTTGCAGCCCCACCAGGCTTGCCATTCGCAAAACGTGAGATACTTCGGCGTCCCCGCGCACCGCCATTAGGTATCCCGACCGCCCAACCCAACCTCGTACTTGCGCAGGTATGGGCCGGCCCAATCCCACCGAAAACGGGCCATACTCGATTCGGACTTCATCCGGCAATATGGCATCTGCGTCGTCCATGTCGGCAGCGGCTCGAACCTGCATTGCCCCTCGTGCGCGAACTCGCGGATTATCCTGCTGCACCATAAAGGGTACGTTTGTAGACGCAAGCTCGCCCCTGTTGGCCGCCGACTGCAGCCGCACGCTGGTGAACTCGCCACGCCCCTTAAAAGCCGCTCCGCCCGACACAGGACCGTGTTCCTTCATCTCGAAAACGCCTTGCATACTCCCCGTCGCGGACAAATCCTGCGGAAGATCTTTCTTTGCTCGTCGTGCCACTTGTGCCATGGCACTGACCGGAACATTCTCGACATCCAAAGCCAAATCCACATCATGCGATTCTGGCAGCCCGGCATCGCCTTTCAACGTAACCATGCCGTCGCCGACAGGCGCAGTACAAAAAATCTCGCGCACCAAGTCGTCAGAAACGCTGTAATTGCCTTCGCACCGTGCCGCCAGCCGGGGTCCATCGCTGCTCGAAATGTCGTAACGATGAAAATCCCCAATCGACGCATTCGCAGTAATGTGCAGCGCACCCGGCGTCCCGTTTACCTTCGCCTCCACTTGTACATCCCCGCGCCAGCCCTTGTCGTTCCCCGTGACCAGCTTCGTGAGTTGTCCCAGCTGCGCATGCTGCCATTCCATCGTCAGTTGCATCGGCGTTTCGTGCAGGCTCGTTGCGCGCTGCCATGTTCCGCTCATCCGCAGCAGACCGGTGTCGCTCAAATTCATGTCAGTGCGCAGCGGTTCAGCCGTAAGGCGTACTCCCCATGAATTCTCCGACTCTTGCCACACGTCAAAATCCGCATTCAGCAAAGCGTAGGGCTTCTTTTCCGTCCCGTTCTTGAAATTGATTCGTCCAGACGTCGCTTCGATATAAGGAAACCCAGACCGCGCCTCCGATTTTGATTTCGCCGTCGGCGCGAGTGGCGTCCTCGCCGTGCGCTCCAGCAAACTGTTCCAATTCCAGCGTCCATCTTCTCTGCGTACCAGATTCAAGCTGGGTTCTGTCAATTCCAGGCGAGAGATGTCCAACCTGCCACGCAGGAGCGAAGTCAATCGCACTACAGCTATAACCTCAGGCGCGCGCAGCATGGGCTCCGAGCCAAACGCAGGATCCTCATAAATGACAAGATTTTCCAGATCGAATCCAGGCCTGGGAAGAAATCGAATTTGTACCGATCCGATATCGGTGGGGCGCGCCACGGNNGGCCCCGCCCGGCCGGGCCATAAACAAAACCAGCAGGATCACAAGCGCCGCGGCCGCCACCCGCCGCTTGGAAAAGGAGGGTTTCACTTGACGACTCGGAACGTTCGCCGCCAACGGGTCTCATCGAAGAAGTGCACCACTACATGCGCCAGGAAGCCGATTCGGTCGCTGATGTCAGTCTTACGGTATTGGTCCGCGGGAGTCTCAAACGACCAATAAATGAACATCGGCCGCCCAATGATATTTTCCTGGGGAATAAATCCCCAAAACCGGCTGTCCAGGCTCACATCCCGATTGTCGCCCATCGCAAAGAAATGTCCCGGAGGAACCACTAGATCGTCGCCTTGAATGTGCATCGGCAACTCCGGCTCCCAACACGGGTATACGTTGTAGCTTTCGGACGGCGGCACAGCCGGAAAATTATCGCGGTAAGGATTCGGAAACTCTGCGGCATTCTGCGTGTGAATCACATACGGCTCCTTCAGTTCTTCGCCGTTCCGGTAAACCACGCCGTTCCGCAAGTGAATATGATCACCGGCCACTCCCATAATTCGCTTGACGATATATAACCCTGGCTCGCACGGCGCCAGAAAAACCACAATATCGCCACGGCGCACTTGCCGGTAGGGAAGCAGGGGACCCACCCAGTCGGTCCTCGGCGCAAACGCCACGCGGTTTACGAAAACGTGGTCGCCGATCAGCAACGTGTTTTCCATGGAACTGGAGGGAATTTCAAACGCTTGCACGACGAAAGTGATGATGAAAAGCCCAGTCACAAGCACCGCAGCCAGGGAAGACAGAAACTCGACCGTAGTCTCCCGCGGCTTCTCTTGAACTTCTTTTTTGGTTTGGGCTTCTTTTCTGACCTTCTCGTTTTTTGCCAAGGCGATCAATCCATCCCGTTCTTTTGACGCGTTGCCACCATTTATCTTAGCCGCATAAAGTCTAATTCACCAGCCGCAGAGTGCGGTTCCATCGCGTAATCTGGAATATGTGCGTCAGCGCATAAGCGAAATGCTCCAGCTTGCCCCCAAGGGAACTCGGGGGGGCAACCTCGTTTTCCGGAGTTTTCACCGACCAATAAATCAGCAGCGGACGCCCAATAATATTTGCCTTTGGCACAAATCCCCAGTATCGGCTGTCATAACTGTCGTCGCGATTGTCGCCCATCACAAAGTAATACCGCGCTGGAACAATCAGCTGTCCATCGTCAACCAACTTGCGCAGTTGAACCCACCATTCCGGCGTTTCTCCCGCCGAAACGTCGAGCCGCGGAAAGCTGTCGCGAAACGCGTCGTTCGCCGGGCGGCTAAAGTGCGCATAGGGTTCCTTCAGCGGGACTCCATTTACGAAAACTTGTTTATTGATCAACCGCAACCGGTCACCAGGGACTCCAATCACCCGCTTTACAAAATGCTGGGCCGGGTTCACAGGGTAATGAAATACCACTACGTCTCCGCGCTTCACCCGGCGGTAGGGCATGAAATAATCTCCCAGGCTGCCCCCGCCATATGTCAACTTGTTTACCAAAAGGTAATCGCCCACCAGGAGCGTGTTTTCCATCGATGGCGAGGGAATCTGAAAGGCCTGAACGATAAAAGTGATGACGAAAACCGCAATCACTACAGTGCCCATCAGCGACTGCAGCGTGCTGGTTACACCTACCCCATCCACCGGCAACGCCTTGTGGCTTTCCGGCAAGCGCTGCTCCAGGTTCTGCTCTGGGAACTGCTCCGACGGGATCTGATCCGCTACGACAGGTTCCGACAAGAAATCTTTTGAAGAATTCATTTCACTTTACTAGCCTCGGCTCACCCGCGCACCTTCTCCGCAGACGGAGAATTGCGTTCGAGTTTTTCTCCTGCCGCTTGCGGCCGTGACGCCAAATAGGCCAGCAATTGCCGTGCCGCATCTTGCTCCGCTGTTTTCTTTGTCGACCCCTCTGCGTTNNCACCGGGGTTCTCGCTCTTTTTCGCGTCCAGCCGTACTTCCACCGTGAACGTTTTCCGGTGTTCCGGTCCGGCCTCCTGCACCAGGACGTAAGTTGGTTGCGGCATTCCCAATCCTTGCAAAGTTTCCTGCAAAGCGGATTTGAAGTCTGTCATGGGCAGCGTGCCGCCTCCACGCTCCATCCGCTCCAGTTCCGGCCCAAGAATCACTCGCAAAATAAACTCGCGGGCCGGCTCCATCCCGCCATCCAAATAGATTGCCGCCAAAATCGCCTCTAACGAATCCACCAGCAGCGCCGTTTTGCTGCGGCCTCCACTCTTTTCCTCGCCCCGCCCCAGCCGCAGATAATGCCCCAACTCAAGCTGCTGTGCGACTTGAATCAAGTGCCGCTCGCTCACCACATGCGCACGAATCTTTGAGAGCTCACCCTCGCGAAACTGCGGAAACCGGTGAAACAACTCCTCGCTGGTCACCAGCGACAAGACCGCATCGCCCAGAAATTCCTGCTGCTCGTTATCGTTCACCCGGAACTTGCTTTCGCCTGCCTGCTGCGACTCCTGCTCCCGCGCCTGCGAACTGTGGGTCAGCGCCTGCTCAATCACAGCGCGGCGAATGAAGTGGTAGCCCAGTGCCGACTCCAGAGCGTCAATTTCCCTCGTTTTCATGCCGGCACTAATCGTCATTCTCCCGATTTAGCGTTCAACAGTATTTTCAACTCTCAGCCCAATCACGTTCCGCGTTTTTCAAATCGCTTTTCACTTACTTCGCAGGAGGCTCGCTGATTCCGCCGACCAATTGCACCAGCCGATCTTTTTCCTTGCGCGCCGCATCGCCGGCACCGGTTCCAGCCTTCGTCAAATCCACCGCCTGATCGGCATACTTAATCGCTTCCGGGTACTTCCCCTGCATGTCCAGCGCCACTGACAGCCGAAACACCGCAATCGGATCGGGTTGCTGCGGGAACACATCAATCGATTTCTTCAGAGTAGCTTCCGCCGTGGCCCAGGCCTTCGCGTTGAAATCCAGGGTTCCTAAAATTGCATAGGCCTCCGATTTCAAAAAGCCCTTAAATGCTTCCACTCTGTCCGGCGGTTGCCCAGCGGTTGGTATGTCGGTGTCAACGGTCACCAGCGCCCGTTCCGCATTTTTTCGCGCTTCCGCAATTTTCTGGTCTTTGTCCGCATCGGTGTCGCGGGTGCGTTCCGCCAGCACTTGCGCCACTCCCAGCAGCGCCTCCGGATCGTCCGGGTCAAAAGTCAAGACCTTCTGCGACATGGTCAGCATCTTGTCGCCATTGTTGGCTTGCTGATAGGAATGCATCACCGACTTGTAGAGCAAGGGGCGCAGTTCGCTGTCGGGATACTTCGCCGCAAACTCGTCCGCCGCCTTTTCCTGCGCCGCTGGATCGGTGATTGCCGCGGCAGTGTTGTACGCATCGAACTCAGGCTGCGTCTTGGCCTGCGGTGGACGTTTGCCGGCCGGCGCCGCCGTTTGCCCTGCGGGCGGCGTTGTCTGCGCAGCCGTTTTGCTCTGGCCAAAGCAGCCAGCCGATATTGCCAACCCCGCAACAAGAATCATGATTGCCGTTCGTTTCATGCTTTCTCCTTCGATTCTCACAATCCTGGTCTCAGAATCTGCTTTCAAAATTCCCATGCAATCTGGTCCGATTTCACGCGACGACATCTGCGACTGAGACTCGTCTTTTCTATTGGGGTTTTGCTGGAGGCTCGTAAGCCTGGGCCAACCCTTTTTCCGCTGCCGCCTTAACTTCCGGCAAATCATTCCCAGCCACAAGTGCCGAGCGGTATTCCTGTAACGCCGCACCCCGATCTTCCTTCATGTCCAGAATCCGTCCCAGGTAAACATGAGCCCAACCGACCACTTTCGGGTCCTTCGATGCTGCAATCGCCTTTTGGAAATTATCCTGCGCACCATCGCGATTTTTGTTGGCCACCGCCACTTCGGCCAAAACGAACAAGGCCCGCCCTTGATCGCCAATCTTCCTGTCCAGCGCCTGCTGTGCCATCTCCTGCGCCCCCTTCGCGTCGCCAGCCGCAAGGCGTTTTTCCGCAGCCAGCAGCATTCTCCGCTCTTCGGGGCGCGACAACTGCACCAGTTCGGGCGAAGTCCTGCTCGCAAATTGAATGTCGGACGCTGCCTTCTCTTCTTTCTTAGTGTCTATATTTGCCAGCAAGTCGGAATAAGCTGCATCGATTCCAACCGGATCTTTCTCAAACGCCACGATCGCGCCGTAAAAATATCGTGTCAGGATGTACCCTTGTTTCACCGCATCGTCCACCGCTTGCTCGCGCATCGCCTCTTCCGCTGGCTGCTTCGTTCCGGTCGTCCTAATCTCAATCGCCCGCACCAGGCACTCCGTTACCAGTAAGGAGATGTCACTCTTGAAACTTTCTTCCAGCGGCGCTCGCTTCACGGCTTGCAACAGGGGAAGAAGCCGGTTGATCGCGCTGAAATGTTTTCCAGCCAGCGGATCCAGCTCGTAATGCAAAAACGTATGCCGGATCTGGTCCATCTTCAGCGCCGACTGCGGGGCCGCACCAGAATTGCTGTTCGGCGCGGGAAACACGATCACAAAGTAGTCTGTGCCATAGTTCCGCGCATCCGTTTCATTCGGCGAACCCATGAAGTCCAGATAAATCGTGAACCTCCGCCCCAGGTATTGCGACGAAGGCTGCTTCAGATAAATCTCGGTATCGAACACCATCTTGGCTAGTGGCTCGTGGTAACGATTCATTGCCGCCGCATAATCCCGCCGGTGACGTTCCCAGATCGCGTGCAAATTCGTCTTCTCGTAGAAACGTTCCAGCAGGGCTCCAAAGTCGGCAACTCCAGCCGCATCCGGCGGCAGATCTTCTTCTTTCAGCCGTGGTAGGAAATGCGGCGGCCCATCCATGTAAAGCGCCAGAGAAATATAGGGCGACAAGCTATGGTTCGTATTCCGGTCGGGAGTATGGTTCTGGTAAAACTCGCAAACCGCAGTTCGCGCCGCTTCGGCGTCCTCCGAGTCCTGCAGCACTCGCTGCACCTCGGACCGCACATTGCTGCGAGTGGCGTCAGAGATTGTCAAATCCTGATCGTATCCGCAGGAATTCAGGGCCGTAAGCACGGAAAAAATCGTTTCGCTGCTGTCCAGCGCAATCGGAGTCGAGCGCTCCTGGCCCAGGCACAAGCGTCCTGCACACAACCAACCCAGCAGCCCCAATGCGGCCGCTAGCTTTGATGCTCGCAATCGTAGACTCAGGAAACCCTCCACAGGAATGGTAACCGCTCCGCGCCGGAACCTTAAGTGTAAGGACTTCATCGCGGAGGGTCAAACCAAATGCGGGATAGGAGGTAGCGCGTTCCAAAAGTGCCCCCCTCCCACCAGAAAACTGGTTAAGGGGTTGGTTTTTGCCCCCCCGCCCGCGCGCGCCGTGCCCGAAGCGTCTACAACGTGGGGAAGGTTTATTTCGTTGAATTATTCGTTGTACCTCGTCGAAACTCAGAGAGGGTCTGTCCCCGCACTTTGTTAATGTACAATTCGTGACACAATTCTGGGCCTTTTACATCAATCGAGTCATTCGAGGTTTTGGACCGATGGTGGCTTCGTCAAATCCCTATTATTACGTTCTGGCCTTGGCTGCATTTGTCGCCTTCGTCTTAGTCTGGCTTTTCTACAGGAAGTCTGCAATCGTCTCATTTTATTTGAGTGTTGGCTTTTTCATTGCCCTCGGAATCGACCTTCTTTACATCCAAGTGCCGTATCTGAAGGAGGATTTCACTCGTGCGTTAGGCCACGCTTTTATCATCGCGGCAATTCTTGCAGCCACGGTCGACCATTACGTCAAGGAGAGGGTCTTGCGAGAGGTTTCTCTGGACGTGTCGAAGTATTTGGTGGGGTACAGATTGCCCGAAGAAGTACAAGATCGTATCAGAGAGCTAATGCAAAGCAAGTGGATACGCCGCAAATTTGAAATTCGCATTGCCTTCGCTGAACTATCGAACGGAAAAAAAATAAAGGCCGACATACGTATCAGCGAGGAAATTCAAAACATTACGTCGGAACACCTGCCCTACCAGGACAAAATTGCTTTTGAGAAACATGAACCAGTTAAACTGCTAGAGCTGAAATGCGACTGCGATGAAGAAGGATATGCCTACCATTTGGAGGGCGAGTGCCTTCAGAAAATGACCACCGAAAGCGCCGGCCTCATAACCAGCAAAGGCAAAGAAGTAAAAATCCCACCCGCAGCCCAATCGATTGGCCGGTCCTACCGTTTCGGCGTTCGATATGAGGTCATTCAGCCCACAACGTTTAGCGAGTTCATTTCGTTCAACACTCCAACAATTGGAGTGAGTGTTGAAATAACCGATGCTCCTCAAGGCTGTCAGTTTCATCTCACGCCAGTCGCCGACCGTGTCAGCCATCGCAGGTGGGAATATAAGCGGCTATTCGCCCCAGGTGAACACGTGCGGATCATTTGGGTACGCGACGGTAACCAGGTAAAGAAATGAAATCCGAGAGTAGAGCTGCGATGGCATACATAGTCGGCAGGCTGCTGACTGGCAAGAATGCGACCGCCGTCTTCGACTACAGCCGTTCAGTTCACGTTAGCTTTTCGGGCTACGTGCGAGTATGACCTGCCCCCCATTTCGGTTCACGTAAGAATACGACAACTTTCTGCTGCTCCATCTTCGGTTTGAGCCGGGATGGGGGAGCGCGAGGGGCAAGGGACGGCGTTTGAGTCCCTTGCCTCTCGCTCCGCTGTGTAGAAGCCTGCTGCCTGCGCCGCCGCGAACTCTTTCGGGGTTTTGTACCCCAAGCTGCTGTGCGGACGCTCTTCGTTGTACTCCGTCCGCCACGCCGCGATCTTGCGCCGCGCGTCGAACAGATTCTGAAACCAACTCAGGTTCAAGCACTCTTCGCGCACCCGACCATGAAAGCTTTCTACTCGCGCATTCTGCGTGGGCTGGCCCGGCTGTATGTGCACCAACTCGATCTGTCGCTCCACGCACCACGCCAGAAAATGCCGGCTGGTGAATTCCGGCCCGTTGTCACAGCGGATCGCCTCGGGCCTGCCCCGCTCGGTGATGATCTGGTCCAACACTCGGCTTACTCTCCGGCTGGCGAAGCTAGTGTCGACCTCTAATGCCAGACATTCTCGCGTATAGGCATCCACCACGCTCAGCACCCGGATCGTACGCCCGCACGCCACCGCATCGTGTATAAAATCCAGCGCCCACTCCTGATTGGCCGAAGTCCGCGCCTGCAGCGGCTTTCCCTCGCGCACGCAATGCTTGCGCTTCTTGCGTCGGATCGCCAGTCCAGCCTCGCGATAGACTCGATGCAACCGCTTGTGGTTCACGCGCTCTCCACCTCGCTGCAATAACACCTGCAATCGCCGATACCCGAAGCGCGGCTTGGACCGCGCCAACTCCACCAGTCGCGTCCGCAGCGGTTCATCCGTTCGCTGCGAGCGGTAGCGATACGTCGCCACCGCCATCCCCATCAGCCCGCAAACCCGGCGCTCGCTGACCACGTACGTCACTCGCAGCCAGTCCGCATCCGCCCGCTGGTCTACGAGCTCCATCCGTTTTTTGCGATCACCGCCTTCAGCATCTCTTTGTCCAGGCTCAGATCTACCACCAGCTTTTTCAGCCGCACATTCTCATCCCGTAACTGCTTCGCCTCTTGCGCCTCGCTCACATCCATCCCGCCGTACTTTGCCTTCCAGGCGTAGATCGTGTACTTCGACACGCCTACTTCTCGCGCCACATCTTCCGCTTTACGCCCTGCCTCCAATTGCTTCAGCGCCCCGATCATCTGCGCCTCCGTGTGATTGCTTTTCGACATACTTCCTTCCCCTTTCTTTCGCACAAATCATACTCAGCTTTGTGCCGAAACAGGGGAGCATATATGGACCCATCCGGTTTGCAAGGGCCTTGATGGTGGCGTGTGGGAAAGAGACGCGTGCATATATCCGGCCTCATACATGGAAGATGTGTCATCTTCCGGGCCCTGATGGAATCTGCGCTTCTTCTCCTAATCAGGTCAACGGCCTTGAAAGGCCCCGCTCCCCGCAGGTTTTGAAGAAGCTGGTCTCACCACTTTCGCCATCATGTTTGGCTCAAGCATCTCGACTGGACACCTCAACTCCAGCGCAGAAAATTTACACAGCGGGCCGATACGCTTGCTGCTTCGCTATCAGGGACCAGAGAATGCGCGCATTCTTGTTGGCGAGCGCAACGCAAGCTCTCGCCGTTCCCAGTCTCTGTTGTTTGTCGTTGATCCATCGACTGCGATAGTCGGTCTTAGCTTTGGCCCGATAGACCACCGACCTGGCTCCATGCACCAGCAGCGTGCGCAGATAGGGATCGCCGCGTTTGCTGATACCCAGTAGTTGTGTCTTGCCTCCGCTGGAGTGTTGTCGCGGCACCAGACCCAGCCATGCGGCGAACTGCCTCCCGTTCCGAAAGGCATGCCCGTCGCTGATGGCGGCCACAACCGCCGTGGCTGTTACCGGCCCAATGCCTTCCACAGCGGCGATGCGCCGGCACTCCGCATTCTCGCGAAAGGCCCGCTCGATCCGTTGATCCGCGGAACCGATCTTTGCTTCCAGTTCTACCAGTTCTTCATAGAGGGAGTGGAATAGATGCCGGGTAGAAATCGTGAGTTCGTTCCCGTCGTCTTCCAGCAGTGCAGGGAGATGGCGGCGCAACTGAGCCACATGCTGCGGAAGAACAATCCCGTACTCCGCCAGCAGTCCGCGAATCTGGTTGACCAACTGTGTCCGGCAACCGATCAGTCGCGACCGCACGCGATGCAGGCACTGCAGATCCTGCTGCTCGACCCGCTTGGCCGGAACGAAGCGCATGCTCGGCCGACTCACAGCTTCGCAGATAGCCTCCGCATCGTTGGCATCATTCTTCTGCGACTTCACATAGGGCTTCACAAACTGCGGCGCGATCAGACGCACCGTATGTCCCAACCGGCTCAATACCCGAAACCAGTAGTGGGCTCCGCCGCTGGCTTCCAAACCAATGAGACAAGGTTCGACTCCAGCAAAGAACGAAGGCACCTCAGCCCGTCTCAGCCTTTTCCTCATGACCACCCTGCCCTTGCCGTCCACTCCATGCGCTTGAAATGTCTGCTTCGCAATATCCAGTCCAACTGTCACTATCTTCATTGGGAACCACCTCCGGGACTGAGCTTACAATCATCCCGGATGGGTCCATTCCATTAGGTCA
>PLUJ01000020.1 GCA_003165455.1 Acidobacteriaceae bacterium
AATCAACCGCCAAAGCCTCGCGCAAACGGTCTTCGGCATTCTCCCCAGCAATCGAATCGGTAAATCCGTCGGTAAAAAGAAGGAGGCTGCCGCCAGGCGGTAGAAGAGCTTTCCCGGCCGTATACACCGCCTCCGGAAATAGCCCAAGCGGCATCCCCGTAGCTTCCAGCGATCTTGCTCCTCCGGACCCGAAAACCATCGGAGCGTTATGCCCGGCGTTTACATAGGTCAATTCTCCCGTATCCCGCGTCAACACGATAAACATAGCCGTCGCAAAGCGGTCGGCGGGCGTATACCGGCACAAATGCCGGTTCATCTGTCCGGTCAAGGCCACAGGATCGGCCCCGCCACCTGCAATGCTTCGAACCAGAGCCTGTATGTTCGCCGCCAACAGCGCCGCCGGCATGCCTTTTCCCGACACATCTGCGACCGCGAAAAGCGTACGTCCGCCGCCCAGTTCGATCACATCAAAGTAGTCGCCGCCCACGTCCCGCAACGGCTTGTAAAATGTCTCCACCCTNNCTGAAAATGTCTCCACCCTGTAGCCCGGCAACTCATCCACTTGCGCCGGGATCAGCGTCTGCTGAATCTGCCGCGCGGCGATCTGATCGCCATCCAGTTGCGTCTTGCGGACCAACTCTGAAGTCAGCATCGCATTCATCAACGCCGCGCCAACCGCGTAGAGCACCAGCGCAGTCAGAAAGACTAGGCTCTGATCCGCTGGCCACATAAGCGGCCAAGCCAGCGACCGCGACCACAGGCAATAAATCGCGAATCCCTGGAGCAAAATCCCGGCCCATGTAATGATGCGTTTGGACTTGGGCATCTCCCGGATCCAGTTCCTGGCGGAGTACCGGAAGACGCGACGAATCGGGCCAAAATATTTCTCGAGCTTCGCCTGCAACACGCGAATAAACATTGCGGGGAAGTCTAACAGGCGGTATCAAGCGCCGGAAAGGGATGAAGTCACAGAAGAATGTGGGTGTAGCATACGCAGTTTTGAAAGGGCGCGCCTTATAGCCGCGCCATCAGCCCAAGAAAGACGCGGGCTTTAGCCCCTGAAGGAAGCACCGTGAACGGGGAACCTCATTTACGAGATAAGCACTACTCTGTCAGTTGGGACTAAGTTCGCGGCTTGCTAACGTCTGGGCTCTTGCCAGCATCCCCTCGAGCGCGGCGCGTTGGAACAGCCTGCCGTTCAGCACGACCGCTTGAATGGAGCGGGTGTTATGAATGTCGGCGAGTGGGTCCCTATCAACAGCAGTCACGGCATGCCGCAATGGCATACCGTGATGCAAATCCTGAGGTCTAAGGGGTTTTAATTAGGCCAGAATTGAGATCAATTCCGGGGTGCAGCGGGAGTTCTGCATGGTCTTCACTGCATCTTCGGCTGTGAATCGGCCCATCGCTAACGCCATCTTCTTGTTCGTGGTGGTTTGGATCGGGGTACGGTCAACTCGGAGAACGTATTCAGCGGCACGTGCTCCGCCACGATTTACTTTCACGAGGAACTTTGTATTTTTCATAAGGCTCCCTATTTTGTTCAACAGATCGAAGTAGGCGCAAAAACATCAAAAGAGGACAAGCGAACTCATCCCCCAGTGGTCAATCCCGTAGAACCGAGCTAGAACTACCAGTTAGCCGTGCGCAAGAAGCGGAGAGAGTACACTTTAAAAAGACAATCCAAAAATCTGATTAAGCCAATCTAAAGATTAAGGGAGATAAGTAACAGCTCAGAAGTAATATTAACGTGTTATTACTCTTTTGTCAACATTTGTGAAGAAGATATGGCAGAGGCATGTGGCGCGGGCACTCCTGCNNCCAGCAAAACTGTAATTCAAGTCCGCGCCTCACCAGCAAGAATTAAGAAAACTAACCCCGGGGAGAATCCATAATGCCCAGGAAACCCCGAACCCTCCGCCTATGGCTGCAACACCTGAATCGCCTGCTGATGCACTTGCTGATTGTCGATCTCGCTCGCATCCCAGCCCCCGCCGAGCGCCTTCACCAGATACACCGAACTCACCATCTGCTGCCCCAGCAACTGCGTCTGCAACCGCTGGCTCGCCAGCAACGTAGTCTGCGCGGTAATAACGTCCAGGTAATTGGTCACTCCGCCAACATACCGATTATTCGCGATCGCCAGCGCCCGCCGCGCATCCTCTACTGCCGCTCCCTGCGTCGACAAAGCCTGCGACAGCGTGCTCAGATTGCTGATTCCATCCTCCACCTGCTGAAACGCCGTCAGCACCGACTGCCGGTAATTCGCCACCGACTGGTCATACGCCGACCGCGCCGCCGCCAGGTTCGCCCGATTCCTCCCACCCTCAAAAATCGGCTCCAGCGCATCCGCTCCCAGCGACCAGAACAAACTCGGCGCATTCAACAAAGATACAATCTGAGTACTCTGCCACCCTCCCGACCCGCTCAGCGTTATCTGCGGATAAAACGCCGTCCTCGCAATCCCCACCTCCGCATTTTCATACGCCATCTCGCGCTCCGCCGTCGCCACATCCGGCCGCCTCTGCAACATATCCGACGGCACTCCCAGCGGCACCGGTGGCGGCGTCGCATGCAACGCCTCCACCGGCACGTTCAAACTCGACGCCGGCTCGCCCACCAGCACCGCAATCGCATGCTCATACTGATTTCTCGACTCCTGCACCAGCGCCAGCTGCGACACCGTCGAGTCCAACAGTGCCGCCTGCTGCGCCACTTCCAGCCCGCTCGCAATCCCGCCCGCATGCCGCCGGTTCACCAGGTCCAGCCCCTTCTGCTGATACCCCACCGATTCCTGCACCACCTGATATTCCGCATCCAGCTCCCGCAGCGTGAAGTAATCCGCCGCCAGTTCCGCCGTCAGCACCAGTTGCGAGTTCTGCAAATCCGCCGCCGTCGATTGCAGCGTCGCATTCGCCGCCTCCACATTCTTCCGCACTCGCCCAAACAAATCCGGCTCATAATTAATGTTGAACGGAATCGTATATACACTCTCGGTATATGGCGACACGCTCTGCGTCACGCCATTCACCACAATCGGCGCAGCGCCATTCAGCGGACGATTCCCCGATCCCCGCTCCCGCCCCGCCGATGGATCCGTGCTCAGCGTCGGAAACAGTCCCGCCGTCGCCACCCGCGCCAACGATCGCGCCTGCTCCAACCGATCCCGCTCCGCAATCAGGCTCTGATTCGCCTGCAGCAACTTCTCTTCATATCCATTCAGCGCCTCATCGTTGAATACCTTCCACCACTCACCCTTCGGAATCGCATCCTTCGGCGTCGCCGCTTGCCACGGCGGCTGCGATTTCCACGCATCCGGCGCAGGAGTCGGTGCCGCTGGCCTGCTATACCTCGGCCCCACCGTGCATCCGCACAAAATCCCTACCGCCGCCAGCGTCCCCGCCAATACTCCCTGCCTCACGACGCTCCACCTTTCTGCTCCGCCTGCGTCGGCTGCGCCACATTCACTTTCTGCCCTTGCTCCAGCGAATCCGCCGGATTCACCACCACCTCATCCGTCGTCGACACCCCTCCCAAAATCTCCAGCGTGCTGCCGTAATCCCGGCCAATGTTGATCGGCCTCAACTCTACTTTCCCTCCCGGACCAACCACCGCAACCTGCGCTCCCTGCGCCCGGAACAGCATCGTGTTCACCGGAACTGTCACCTTATTCACGTTCGATCCCACGGCAAAATGCACTTCCCCGAACGATCCCGGCAGCAACTGCCCGTCTTTATTTGGTACATCCACTTCCGTCAGCAACGTCCGCGTTGTCGGATCGATCGACTCCGCCGTTCGCACCACCACTCCAAAAAACTTCTTCCCCGGAAATTCCTGCAACGTCACCGGAACCTTCGACCCCACCTTGATAAACGGCGCATAAGCCTGCGGAACGCTCGTATAAACCCGCAATGGATCCACCTTCGCCAGGTCGAACAACTCGCGCCCCGCCGCCTGCGCCCCCGCATTGATCAGCGCCCCCGGATCCACGTTCCTCCGAGTCAACACTCCCGTGAACGGCGCATACACGTCCTTGAATCCCTCGAGTTGCTCCAGNNACCAGCCTCTTCACATTCGCATCGGACGCCGCCAGGTTCGCTTGCGCCTGCTTATATCCACTCGCCTGCTGATCCGCTTCCTGCGCTGACACCGAATCCGTTTTCCGCAACGCCTCCCAACGATCCGCGCTGATCTTCGCCAACTCCAATTGCGCCACCGTCTGCTGTCGCGACGCCCGGCTCTGATTCAATTCCTGATCCACTTCCGGCGTATCGATATNNCGTAAATCGGAGACTCCTCATACGCCAGCAATGATCCCGGCAGCACCAACTCCTCATCCGGCTTCTCCGCCACCGGATTCACCACCGCCACCGTCGGCACCGTATCGATCTCCGTTTCCTTCGCCAGCGCATGCTCGTGGCTCACTCGTTCCAATAACGTAATGCCTCCCGCAGCCAGCAGAACCAGCAGCAGCACTCCAACAATCGTCAATGCCTTCCGTGGAGGCGCTGGAGGAAGCTCCGGCGGCTGCTGAATTCCCGGTGCCTGGTGCCGCGAACGCCTCTGGATCTCCTCGATCTCTTCATCACGCCGCGCCTGCTCTCCGATCACCGCATGATCTTCATCCGAGCCCGGCCTCTGCGCTTCCCGCGATTGTTTTAATCTGTCCTGCTCAGTCATTAATTTGTCCTGCTCGATCATATCCACCCCGCTCCGCTCAACTCCGATTCACCAGGTCCTCTACGCCTTTCGCCCCGCGCTCGCCTGCCGATCTTCCCGGCGTCCGTGCAGCATTGCAAACACACTCGGCACAAAAAAT
>PLUJ01000107.1 GCA_003165455.1 Acidobacteriaceae bacterium
CACGGGCTTGGTTTTCTAAATAAACCAAGCCCAACCCCCTCATGGCCTTGACGGCCAGAAAATTGAATTCATTTGTATCCGTGCAGCCGCCGATGAACGAGATGCCTTCGCAACGATTCACGGTGCGGCCTTGCAAATCTTTCTCGACAAAGGAACTATCGCGCGTTTTCTTGGTCCAGTGCGCAATCTCATTCAGAGCGTCGTCCCAGGAAATGTCCTGCCAGTCCGTTGCGCCCGGGCGCCGGACTTGCGGCTTCGTGAGCCGCCGCGGGTTCAGCATGTCCTGCTCGAGAGAAGAGCCCTTCGGGCATAGCGTCCCGCGGTTGGTGGGATGATCAGGATCGCCTTCGACGTGGATCACTTGCGGCGTGACGTTTTTTGCCCGATCACCGATCGTGTAGATGAGGACGCCGCAACCTACCGCGCAATAGGGACACGTCGAGCGCGTTTCGGCAGCACGCGCAATCTTTAACTCTTTAAGCTGAGCGTAGGCAGGTTTGAGGTCGAACCCAAAGATGGTGGCGCCGACCGTGCCAACCGTTGCTGCCTTGAAGAAATCTCTGCGGGACGTCTGCATTGAGCCATCTCCCAGTCCGTCGCAAATCAAGTATTTTAGCTTTTTAGGCCTCAAGGATTACTTTGTCAAGAGCCGCGGCAGCCCTTCCACTTTGCTCGACGCCAATGCTGTGCTCGCTCGCTTCTGCGCCCATTACAACCAGCGCTTCGCCCACCGACACTGTCTATGAGCTTAGCGTCTGTCACCTGCACGAAGGAAAGCTCCCGTTGCTGCTGGACCGTTTCGCGAACAACGCCCAGAGACTCTTCACCCGCCACAACATGCATCCGGTCGGCTACTGGGTACCCACGGAACCTCCGCTCGCCGGCTGCACGTTCATCTAGATCTTGCGTCATCCCAGTCGCGCCGCCGCCGCCGCCAACTGGGCGAGGTTTCGGACCGACCCTGACTGGATTGCTCTCAAAGCTCGCACCGAAAAGGACGGCCCTTTTATCATCGGCGATGACTCCACCCTATGAAGCTGACCGATTTCTCTGCGCAAATTTGATTCTTTTGCCACCTTTTCAAGATCACTGGCGCACACTTCACGCCGTCAGATCGGCAACAACTCGGAAGGCATTACGCTTCCCACGTGAGGAGCCCTTAGTTTGGAACGATGTCGAAGTCGTGCGTCAAGCAATGAAAACTGCAGCTCGCAATCGCATAAGCCGTCCCGAGCGGTCTCTGGCTTATCTCTACTTCGGTAGATTCGGGTTTCCCGAGGAGGAGACTCTTTGACGACTATGTCCACCCGCTCGAGTCGGAGATTCATCGGAAGATCAAATGGATGACGATAACGTGGAGAGACTATTGTCGGAAGCGGCACGGCGGGCACTTCGCTACTATCGGATGGTTGCGTATAGGCCCGCCATCCGAAGAAACCACCATCCGGCGATAGCCGAAAGGAGCCGAGCCGCCAGCCCGAAATCCGAGTTCTATAACGTGCCTACTATTTTTCAAAGCTCTTGATGCCCAGCTCGCCGCTGTATTCTGCGGCAGAAGTTCGTTCCGTATATTCGAGAAATAATCCCCAACGGTATACCGATTATCAAACTGTTCGGCACCGCGCCGGCGTGTGGCTTTTTCCATTTTTCGAAAAAGAGGAGCATTGCGTTTGTGGTCATCGCCTGCTTCTTAAGCGCATTAGTTTCAATCGCTTGAGATATATGGCGGAGAGCGAAGGATTCGAACCCTCGGCACCTTTTTTGGCACATTAAGCTCCGATGTGTCCGTAAGTGCAGATAGCAAAGCCCGACCAGCCTCGCGCCATGGACAGGTTTACACGAAGCAAATGGACGGGCCGATTTCATCGCCGGACGTTTTCACCTTTCAGGGTCACAGTGATAATGGTGACGGTAGGCGCAGATCGGATTTCATCATCCATGAGGATACTTCAGCATGACCTAGATCTCTCCGGCAACTTGGGAGATCTTCCGCCAGAGGGTGGCTTAGACAACTTGAAACCTTTAAGTGCCCAGCGGAGAAATAGGATCTTTTGCCGAGTTGTCAAAACCAAAATCGGGATACGGATCGTGTAGTCGCTCATTGCAGATCCTCACCTTAATTGAACTCGAAATGGGCAGCGCCTCCGCTGGATCTCAGGGTTGCTCTGTGATCCCCTTCGGGCTGGTTGCACAATGTACCCTACCTTGGTGCGGAAAGGTGGCGAATTGCTGAGCTTTGTTTTCAAGTTTGGAAGTACAGGAAGCGCTCCCGACTAAACGCTCGCACCCTAATTTAGGATTTCTGCCTCGATTTGTTGCTGAACCTCGTTCACTGGGAAGTTCTCACGCCGACGTCGGCTTACCAGGGGCGTGAGTCTCGCCTGTTACGGTGTCGATCCATAGTCCTCGACGTTCGTCCCAAACCGCTGTGGCGCCGCTCGAGAGCGTACATCGTGGGAGTTCTCCGTTTTCTATCTGATAAGCAATCGTTTTCCATTCGTGACTGCAGTGGTTGCAATGGTAGATGTGCCGCCTCTGGCCAGGGCCACTCAGTTGGCATTTCGGACAGACCGGAAGGGTATCCGACGAGGATACGTCACCTTCGTGCGATAGCGAGGGGTTAGCTTTGGATGCTAGTTCGCTAAAGTATTCCAATAGACCGTACCGGTGGGTTCCTTGCTTGACCCAGTTGAGAGCCTGAGAAGTTGAATCGGTCTGGTCGTCATATTTGCCGGCCGGAAAGCTGGTCAATTCGTGCACGTAAACTTTCAGCCATGGTGCTTCCGTGGGTAGATAGACCAGCCCATTTTCGAAGGTGCTGGTGACGGAGTGCAGCCGCATGGTCTTATCTAATCCACCCGGCTCAAAGGGCGTCACTTCACAAATACCGTCCTGCTTCAGTTCCTGTATCAACTGGGTGCCGGAAGCTTTATCTTCGATCAGAATATTGCTGGGATGAAAACGATCGGCCTGGGTTTGTACCATTCGCTTTAGCTGAGGGTACTCCAGACGTGCTCGCAGCACGTGCAACAGGTACAGCGCTCGATCCTTGAGTCCCCAGGTGGTGCAAACGCTATAATCGCTCAGTTCGGTGGGCTTATTCGCCGTATCCCAACTCTGCACGATCAGATCAAAGTGGGCCGGCTCTTTTCCAGGGACATAATATTTAAGCCAGTCCGCTTTTACGAGGCCGCCACCCAGCGGCGAGGGTGACTGTTGGTATTGCCCGGCGAAGTTGTATTCGCCAAGCGTTCGGCGAAGTTTATTCAGCACTTCCAGCGGTTCCCGTTCCGGATGCAGGGCTTCGCCTGCCTTGCGATGAACGACACGCGTGTGAGCAAAGGATCTGACAATGTGAGTCTCGTCGATTTCGGCGATGGCGGGGAGACTAGCATGATCCCAGGGCTCCTGTTCGAGGACATGGCCGACCAAGTCATCTTGGTGGAGGCGCTGCATAATAGCAATGATGCAGCCCTTTTCCTTGTCGTTCTGCCGGCTGTACAGGGTATGGTCAAACCAGGCGTTTACGGCATTGCGCAGAGACTCGGAGAAGGCTTCCTCCGGTTTCAGTGGGTCATCGATGATGATGAAATCGGCGCCCCGGCCAGTCAGGACTCCCCCGACTGAAGTGGCAAGGCGAAAGCCATTCTGCGTGGTCATAAACTCTTGCACGGCTTGCTTGTGAGGCGATAGGCGAGTGGGAAACAGCCGTTGATACCACAGGCTAGTCATCAGGGTCCGGCAGTCTAAAGCATGTTTGTTGGCCAGATCCTGTCCGTAGCTGGCGCAGATGATCTGTGCACTGGGATTATGTCCCAGAATGAATGCTGGAAGCGCCACCGTTGCGGCGTGAGACTTGAGCGAGCGTGGCGGCACGTTGAGGATCAGCCGCTTGATCTGTCCGCGACGGCAAGCCTCCAGTTTCGCGGCTATCACTTCAAGGTGCAAATTATGCAAAAAGGGCACTTGCGGATTAAGTTCCAGAAAGGATCGGTGCATGAAGGTGGAAAAGTCATTACGAACTATGGCTTGATATTCGACTGGGCTTAGCATCATGACCTGTCGTCCCCCTTAGCTTCGTAACCTTTTTGTTGCACGGCCTCGTGCCAGCGCTTCATAATGCCGTCCCAGACCTCTTGATCGCTATCAGTCATGACTGGCTGTTGCGTGCCCTGAGCCAGCTGCTTGGCTTCGGCGTCTTTGGACAAGTCCACCAGCTGGGCGAGTGCTCGCAGATCTCCAGAAGCTGCTTTGTTAACCAGTTGTTTGAGCGCAGCCTCCAGCTTCGTGACCGTCCTGCGACGCCCGTGTTCATTGATCACCACTCGTTCTCGCAGAGTTTTCGTAAACATCGCGGCCAGGTTCAGGCTGCCCTTCGGTCGGCCCTTGGGATTGCCGGAGACTCCCTTTTTGAAGCGAGTTCCCACCGGCGGATTGCGGTACCCGACAGATTTATCGGAATCGTGGATATCGTCTGCTTGATCATCGCCGGTGCTCATTTTCGGCCTCCTTTTCCAACTCCTCGAAGCTGCGGCCGGAATGAGCGTGCGTCGCGGAAAGGCCCGTAAATCGTTGCCAGCGGCGGACGATCGTGTCCACGTACAGTGGGTCCAACTCGATGCCATAACAGATTCTTCCAGTACGCTCTGCCGCGATGAGGGTCGTGCCGCTGCCCAGAAAGGAATCCAGAACGACGTCACCTCTGGCGGATACNNCTACCGAGAAAAGAATCCAGAACGATGTCGCCCCTGGCGGATACGTCCATGATCGCGTCAGCGACCAGAGCCACCGGTTTGACCGTCGGGTGAAGTTCCAAGAGATTGCCTTCTTCGGTATTTCTCGAAAATGAATTTATACCTGGATAATTCCAAACGTTCGTTCTGTACCGGCCATATTGCCCAAGCTGAAAATTATTGCGATGGGATTCTTCACCCGACTTAAAAACGAAAATCAATTCATGTTGCGAACGGTAGAAGGTTCCCATCCCACCGTTATCCTTGACCC
>PLUJ01000203.1 GCA_003165455.1 Acidobacteriaceae bacterium
TTTCCCACTTGCCGGCGTGCATTAGAGCGTCGGCCCGGCAAAGATTACGAGCCATCGCCAGCATCATGCCCAGAGTTTGTTCCGCGACAGCAACCGCATTGGCACCGGGGGTGTTCATCACGGCGATGCCCTGGCGCGTGGCCGCATCGAGATCGATGTTATCCACTCCCACCCCGGCGCGCCCAATCACGCGAAGCTTTTTGGCACGGGAGAGCAAAGCCGCATCTGCTTGTACCGCGGAGCGCACGATCAGTGCATCGGCGGATTCCAGTTCCGCGGTCAGTTTGCCATCGAGCTGATCGGCCGTAAGCACGGTCCAGCCGGGCTCTTTAAGTTCCTCGATTGCAGATGCGGAGATCTTTTCCGCCACGATAATTTTCACGAGGCAATGGTCCTTTCCTGGAACCTATTCAATAAGCGATTGAAAAAAACGACAAGATGTTGACAGCCATTTGACTTGCCGCTGACACCTTCGCTTGCCTGCCTTCATAGACTTCAGAAACGGGCCACTGCCCATGAGGAAGAAAATGAAAAGCCTATTCACAGTATCTCTCACCGCTCTGATCGCCATGACGCTGGCTTGTGGATATAGTTCGAAAGCGACTACGCCCGCAGCGGCCGGAAGCATGCCCAGCATCGCGGAGGTTGCCCCTTCCACTGTAAATTCAGGAGAACCTGAATTTCTTCTCACCGTCAAAGGCAGCAATTTCTCCGCCAAGGCAACCATCAACTGGAACGGCGTTGCGCAAAGCACAACCGACGTAGGCGCAAGTCAATTGACGGCAAATATTCCGGCGTCTCTGATTTCGACTTCTGGCACGATCGCGATCACGGTTACGAACCCGGGCACCGCAGGCACGGGAGCGTACGGCAGTGGCGGAACACTGGCGGAAACTTCGCCTGCCCTNNCCTGCCGTTACGCTAACCGTTAACTAAGCGTTGGCGCCAACCGGATGAAGCTCTTGAAACAGTCCGGTCGTTCGGTAGAAAGATGCTTTCAACCGTGAAGATGACGAGTACGAAGGCGCGAAGCCGGCATACTTCGCGCATTTACTTTTTATTTTTCATTCTTCACCTGAAGCCGTCGACCGAGGATTTCAAAGTTTCCCCGCAATACAAGATTGATCGCTTCGGGGTACGCAACATGTTCTTGCTCGAGAATGCGTGCGGCCAGCGTTCGCTCGTCATCGCCATCGAGCACCGGCACGACCTTCTGAACAATGATGGCGCCGTGATCGAGTTCCTCATCGACAAAATGCACGGTGCAGCCCGAGACTTTTACGCCATACACAAAGGCCTGCTCTTGCGCCTCAAGTCCGGGGAACGCCGGCAGCAAGGAGGGATGGATATTAAGAATCCGACGAGGAAATTGTTGTACGAACCATGGCGAGAGCAGCCGCATATAACCCGCGAGGCAAACAAGATCAACCTGGTGCTGCTTCAGCGCGCTCACAACTTCGCGGTCATGAGCCTCGCGCGGCTTGCCCTTCGAGGGAATCACCAGCGCAGTCAGGCCGCGCTCTCGTGCGCTTGCAATGCCCGTCGCTTCCGCCCTGTTGGAAATGACCACTGAGATCCGGGCGTCTGCGATCCGTCTCGCGTCGATGCTGTCGGCGATCGAGACAAAATTCGAGCCCCGTCCGGAGAGAAGAATGCCGAGAGAATGCATTAGTGTGGATGAGGGTTCTAATTGATGATTGACGATTAATGATTAAAGATCGAAAGATGCCCGCAGTATTGCACTTAATCAGCAATCATCAGTTCGTTCAGCTATAAATTACCTTTTTCTCGCCCTTCACGATCCGTCCCACCGTAAAAGCCTTCTCGCCGACTTTATCCAGCACGGTTTGGGCCTTCTTAAATTTCTCGAGCGGCACCACCATTAGCATGCCTAACCCCATATTGAAGGTTCTTAGCATCTCTTCCTGCGAGACATTCCCCAACTGCTGTAGATGCTCGAACAACGGGATCGCCGGCCAAGAGCCAAGTTCAATCAGCGCCGCAGTTCCGCGCGGCAAAACTCGTGGTAAATTTTCCGTAATGCCGCCTCCCGTAACGTGCGCCAGAGCGGAAACGCATTGCGCGTCGATCAGCTTTTTCAGCGCAGGCCAATAGCTTTTATGCGTGCGCATGAGTTCGTTGCCGACTTTGTTCTTGATCTCATTCACATAGTCATCCGTGGAGTAGTGAGCTACCTCAAAAAGCAGCTTACGCGCCAGCGAGTATCCATTCGTATGCAGTCCGTTCGAAGCCAGGCCCAGCACAATGTCGCCAATCTGCACATCCTTGCCAGTAATGATCCGGTCGCGTTCCACCACGCCGACGATAAATCCAGCAAGATCGTATTCCCCGTCAGGATAGAAGCCCGGCATCTCGGCAGTCTCCCCGCCGATCAGCGCGCATCCATTGTGCTTGCATGCGTCAGCAATGCCTTCCACCACCTGCTCCGCAATGGTGGCTTCAAGTTTTCCCGCGGCAAGATAGTCCATAAAGAACAAAGGCGTGGCGCCCTGTACCGCAATATCGTTGACGCAGTGGTTCACCAGGTCCGCGCCCACGGTCGAGTGCAGCCCCATCTCGAAAGCGATCTTGAGCTTCGTCCCCACGCCATCGACGCTTGAGACCAGCACGGGATCCAGGTACTTGGCCTTGTCCACCGCGAACAGCCCGCCGAAGCCGCCGATTTCGCTCAGCACTCCGCGAGTGAACGTTTTGTGCGCCAGATACTTAATCCGCTTCTTGGTACGGTTGGCGACGTCAATATCCACGCCCGCATCGGCGTATGTGAGAGAGGTTGGCGCAGCGGACGTGGGTTTGTTGGCCACAGTTTCCTAAAAATATTAACTTGGTTGAGACTTTCAGTTGTTGGGGAAAATTCGAATCTTTCCGAAGTAGTAGCGACCACCACTAAAGCGGCCAATTGTAACACGTTCAAACGGCGCTTCGTTCCGGCTGACCACAACAGGATACACTTGCAGCGGCTTCCGCGGACGCGAACGCCCGTTCGTCACCTCTAGTCCCCTCTAGCGCGCGATGAAGTCGGAGAAAAAGTATGCCAGCACGCCGAATAGCGCGAGCCCGGATATTCCGTACGCCGTGAGAACCCACGCTCCACGGCCTTCATGGTGGTGACCAACGGATGGGTGACCTGAGGACTGCTGAGGGACAGAAGGTGAGACGACGGGGGCCCGATCTTCCATGCAAACCTCCGAACGGAAAGATCGTGGCGCACTTAACTTCATGCGTCACGCCTGCTTAGCGTCGCGGCTTCGGCAGGGCTATCTGCGCAGAAGTTTACTCCCATTTGTTGGGCGACCGATAAAGAAAATGTGACTTCAACTATTATGCAAACATATTTTCCTGTAGGTACAATACACAGGTGAACCTGTCTACCATTTCCCCCGTTCTTACGATTCCGCTCTGCGGCTCAGTTCTCCCGGCTTTGGGCTATCACGTCTGAGGCCGTAGTATTAACGAATGCGTTGCTTCTCTCTGCCGATTTTCTTGATATGCCTGTCGCTCTCTGTGATCGCCCAGTCGCAAATCCCGCAACTGCCCCCGAATTCTTCCGCTCCACCGCCGCCGAACTCTGGAACCAGGGCCTCTGAGTCCAAAACTCACGATTACTCCCAGGAAGCGTTTGTTATTGAGCAATATCATTCGCTGTACCGCTTCGAAAATGACGGCACAGGGCGCAAAGAGACCATCGCCCGCATTCGCGTCCAAAGCGAAGCCGGCGTCCAGCAGTGGGGACAAATTCAGGTTGGCTACAATTCCGCCAACGAAGAAGTGGAAATGGTCTACGCACGGGTGATCAAAGAGGACGGCAGCGTTGTGAAAGCGGGCGCTGACGCCATGCAGGACTTGACCGCCCCGCTCGAACAGCAGGCGCCCGTATACACGGATTATCATTTCAAGCACATTACCGTGCCCGGACTGCGTCCCGGCGAAATTCTCGAATACGATGTTATGACAAAAATTCACACTGCCGTGGCTCCCGGAGAATTCTGGGCCGACTACAACTTCGACAAGACCAACATCGAACTCGACGAAGAAGTGGTTTTGGATTTGCCCGCCGATCGCGCCATCACGCTCAAAAACAAACCGGAGGAAAATCCGACGATTTCAGTCGCGAACGGCCGCCGCCTGTACCGCTGGACCAGTTCTCACCTGGAGCGCGAAGAAGACGAGAAGGATAAAGATAATTCCCAACAAGCTAAGAACAGCTTGCGGAAAAAGAAAAAGAAGCAGCCCGACGAGGACCGGCCCGATATTCAGCTGACTTCTTTCGTCAGTTGGAAGCAGGTTGGTCTCTGGTACGCCGGCCTCGAAAAAGACCGGCGAGCTCCATCCCCGGAAGTTCGCGCTAAAGCCAAAGAGCTCACCAAAGGCCTCACCAACGACCTCGATAAAGTTCAGGCGCTCTACGATTTTGTTGCAAAAAACTTTCGCTACGTAAGCCTGTCACTCGGCTTGGGACGTTACCAACCCCATGCCTCCAGTGACGTTCTCCACAACCAGTATGGCGATTGCAAAGACAAGCACACTTTGCTCGCGTCATTGCTGGAAGCGGAAGGCTTGCATGCTTCTTCGGTGCTGATTAATTCCAGCCGCGATCTCGACCCAGATGTGCCGTCGCCCGCGCAGTTCGATCACGTCATCACCATGCTTCCCATGGGACACGAGGAAGTCTGGATGGATACCACCAGCGAAGTCGCGCCGTTCCGCCTGCTGGCCTATACCTTGCGCAAGAAGCAGGCTCTCGTCATTCCCGCCAGCGGTACGCCGCATCTTGAAGAGACTCCCGCGGACACACCCATGCCCGATAGTGAAGTCGCCGAGGTCGATGGGAAAATCAACGCGATCGGCAAGTTTGAAGCGCATGTCCATTACACCTTCCGCGGCGACGAAGAGTTGATGCTGCGCTCCATCTTCCGCCGCGTTCCCGAAGCGCAATGGCAGCACGTCATCGAAAACGTGAACTCCTCCATGGGCGGAGACATCAGCAATTTGAAAGTCAGCGATCCCGCCGCCACCCGCGAGCCGTTCACGCTTTCCTACGATGTCTCGCGGCCAAATTTTCTTGACTGGTCCAAGAAGAAATCCGATCTCATTCTTCCCCTTTGCCAGTTCAACCTGCCAGATCTCGGCACCGACGACAGCGACTCGGACGCCCAGCCTCTGAAACTCGGGCCCAAAGCCGAGTACGTTTACAAAATCAAACTTGAGCTTCCCGCGAAATTCACTGCGCATGCTCCCGTGCCGTTTTCGCTCAAGCGCGACTACGCCGAATATCAGGCGACTTATTCGCTCAATACGACCACCTTCACCGCATCCCGAACTCTCACGCTGCGTGATGATCAGCTTCCAGCCGCGCGCGCGATGGATTATCACTCATTCCGTCAGGCCGTGGAATCGGATTTGAGCCAATTCCTTGCCGTGGAAAACACTGCAGCCGGCGCACCTACGCCGCCAACGGATCTAAAAACCGACGATCTGGTCGAAAGCGGACGCGCCGCCATGACCAGCGGCAATCTCCCGCTTGCGGTTCAACTACTCAAGCGTGCCACCGAACAGGATCCCAAGAACAAATACGCCTGGAATACGCTTGCCGCGGCATACTTAATTCTGCGCCAGAGCGATGACGCCATCGCGGCTCTCAAGAAGCAAATTGAGATTAATCCCTATGACGAATACGCCTACAACGCCCTCGGCCAGGCCTATTGGCAGGAGCGTAATTATCCTGACGCGGTTGCCGCATTCAACAAACAGCTCGAGATCAATCCTCTCGACAAGTTCGCACACGCCGGTTTAGGGGCGGTTTATTCCGAGTGGCACAAATACGACCTGGCCGCGCCTGAACTTGAAAAAGCGGCATCGCTTACGCCCGATAATCCCGAACTGCAAGTTAGCCTCGGGGATGCCTATCTCAACCTCGGCCAGGATGATAAAGCCCTGGCCACCTTCGACCACGCTGTCGAAATGGCCGCCACGCCGCTGGTCTGGAACAACATCGCCTATCAACTCTCGCTGAAAAATTCTCATCTTGATCGAGCCCAGCAATACGCCGAGTCCGCGGTTTCGGCAACCACCGCTGCGTTGCGCAATCTTTCTCTCGACCGCCTCAGCCCGCAAGACCTTCCACTGACGCCCTCCCTGGTCGCCTACTGGGATACATTGGGCTGGGTTTATTTCACTGAAGACAATTTCGACAAGGCTGAAAAATACGTTGGCGCCGCCTGGGGATTAGGCCAGCATGGCGAAGTCGGCGACCATCTCGGACAGATCTATGAGAAAGAGGGAAAGAAAGATCGCGCGCTCGAAACTTATGAACTTGCCTTAACCGGCCTTCGTCCCATACCGGAAACGAAGGAAAGAATCGAAGCGCTGATCAAGAGCAACGCCAAGCTAAAAGACGTAGCCCGGGCCGGGACGAATCCGAGTACGAATAAGGACGAGAGCCTGCAATCCCTGCGCACGATCGACCTAGGCAAAGCAAGAGAAACAGGCAGCGCCGATTTCTTCGTGCTGCTGAGCGGAGTCGCCGGGAGCCCGGCCAAGGCCGAGTCCGTAAAGTTCGTCAGCGGTGACGAAAAGCTGAAAGTGTTTACCGAAGCCCTTCGCACCGCTCAGTATCGCCTCACCTTCCCCGATGACGCCCCTTTGAAGATCCTCCGGCGCGGAATCCTTTCCTGCTCTACGGCGACGGGCAAGTGCATGTTTGTGCTGATGCTGCCGGATGATGTGAGGACGGTGGACTAACTTGGATCCTTCGGGAAGGATGAAGGGAAGGCGCGATTTCAGTCGTGCCCCATGCTTCAAGACTCTTGCACAACCTCGATCTCATTGCCCTCAGGATCGTGGATCTGAAAGTACTGTATTCCTTGACGATCACGCTCTATCGATCCAACCGCAACGCCGCGGGCTGTCATTACATCCCTCATTTTGCCGATCTTCTTGGTAAAAAAGATCGGCGTCCTGCCCGTCCGGAAATCCTCGCGCATTGTAAGCACCACGGAATTGCCGTCTTTCTTAAATCGCAGCGTAGCAATATCGGTTTCTCCGCGAGGATTCTCCGCGAGCTTCCACAACCCAAGTTTCTCCATGTACCAGGGCGTTACCAAGTCGATGTCTCGCACCAGAATTCGAGTGCCCGTTGGCATGGAGAACGATGCGGCAGTCCACGGTAAATACCACTTCGTACTGGGAGGCCGCAAACACTCGAAGCTATAACGCCCCTTGATCCAGAGCGCCATCGAGTAACAAGTGTATGCAACCAACTGCGAAACGAAGCTCAACCTTCCGTAACGCCTCGACCCGTCCAAACCAAACCAGGGATTGAGTACGATATAAAGTACGAAGAACGCGCCGGAAGCGGCCCACAGCCAGGGCATAATTGGTTTTAGAGATAGCTCAAGTGTGTTGGCTGCGATCCACAAAGCGATCCAAGCAACAAAGGGGCTGATGAGAACCAGCCAAAACCACATAGGATGGGGCGGTAGGTGCATCGACAATCTCTCTATTAACATTAACAGCGCTCGCTTCGCCGGTAGCGTAGCACAGGATTACTCTGTTTACGTATAAGGCCAATTAACTCAGACAGCCACAGCGTTCAGCCTACCGGCTGGCTCTTGTGCCACACATCGGCTTGCTCGTACGCGTGCGCCAGCCTCAACACCCAATCCTCCCTCCAGTGGGGCCCCGCGATCTGCAGCCCGATTGGCAGACCGCTCCTGGTGAACCCGCATGGCACGGAGATCGCGGGCAATCCCCACACGTTGAAGGGGCGGGTATTGCGCAGCAGGATCAATTCCGCCGGACGCAGCGACTCCGGATCTTTTTTTAAATCGGCAATCGCGGGCGCCGGAATCGGCATGGTGGGCGTGACTAGCAAATCCACGTCAGCGAAAAAGTCACGAGCGCGCCGCCGCTCATGATCCATTTCGCGCCGCCGCCGAATATATTCCGCCGCGGAAATATCGGCTCCCGATCGGATCCGCCGCAAAGTTTCGGCTTGATACAGCTCCGGCGTCCGAGCCGCATCTTCCGCGTGATAGGCGTACGATTCGGCGGCTTGCACGGTTCGATCCGCCGGCACCTCGATCTGCACATCATGAACACTGGATACCAAAGTCTTGATCACAGCAATCGCATCTTCTACGCCGGCGCGCACCTCGTCATCAAGGTCGTCAAAAAAATAAGCACGAGGAATTCCGACGCGCAACGACTTCGCACCCTGCCGCACGCCGGAAACGTAATCGGCTACAGGAACATCGGAGCTGCCCGGGTCCAGCGCGTCGTATCCCGCAATCGCCTGTAGCACGGTTGCGGCATCGCCGACAGTCGCAGCCATCGGTCCAACATGATCGAGCGACCTTGAAAGCGGAATTACTCCTCGACAAGACACTCGGCCGAAAGTGGGTTTGATACCGACGCATCCGCACAACGCGGCCGGCTCACGGATCGATCCAGCCGTATCGGTGCCAATCGCGGCATAGCAAAGTCCCGCAGCCACGGCCGCAGCGGATCCTCCCGACGATCCCCCCGCGATGTGTTCTTCATTCCAGGGATTGTGAACGTCGCCAAAAAAGCTCACCAGCGAACTACCGCCGTAAGCAAATTCGTGAAGATTGTTCTTGCCAAGAATTACGGCTCCCGCTTCGCGCAGGCGGCGCACCACTTCCGCGTTCTCGCCAGCAATACGATCTTTATGCACTGCGCTGCCGGCAGTGGTTCGGATGCCGGCGACATCGATCAGATCTTTGATGGCAATTGGAATCCCATGAAGTGGGCCGCGCCATTGGCCTTTGGCGATTTCGACCTCCGCGGCGCTCGCCTCCGCCAACGCCGTTTCTGGCGTCACCGTAATGAAGGCATTCAGCGAGGGATTTAGTTTCTCGATCCTCTCGAGACATCCGCGCGTGAGTTCGACGGGAGAAATCTCTTTGCGCTGCAAGCGCGGCGCGAGTTCAACAATGCTATCCAATCGAGCCATAGTTTTCGGGCTGGCGCCAGTTCGCATCACTTCCGGTTCGCATCATTCCAGTTCGGATTATTCCAGTTCGCATCATTGTAGAGGACGCGGGAAAGCACGGGCTTAAGAAGGGCCGACCCAAAACTTCCCGAAACTGCAAACGCTCGCCGGATTTGTTGCACGAATAATCAGGCAACCCGGAACCAGGCACTATAATCAAAAATCGTCGGTTCGAACCCGAACAGGAAAATCCGAGACAAAATGACGCGAATGACGATGACTCCGGTCGAGATGCCGGTTGCGACCCACGGCTTCTTTATCGACGGCCGCTGGATGGACGAAGGTGACATCGTCGAGGTGAAATCTCCATTCGATGGCAGCGTTGTGGGCCGCGTGACGCAGGGGCGGCGGGAACATGCCGAGGCGGCGATCGCAGCTGCGGTCAAGGCTTTCGGGACTACGCGGAGACTTCCGGCATTCGAGCGGCAGAGGGTTCTGCGGCGCGTCGCCGAGTCTATTGCCGCGCGGCGCGAGGAGTTTGCGCGCACCATTGTGCAGGAGGCGGGCAAGCCCATCAAACTGGCGCGTACGGAAGTGGACCGTGCCGTCTTTATATTTAATGTAGCGGCCGAAGAAGCCACGCGAATTTACGGCGAGTATCTTCCTCTGGATTGGCAGGAATTTACAGCCGGGCGTTGGGGCATCGTGAAGCGCTTTCCGTTGGGCCCTGTCGCTGGAATTACTCCTTTCAATTTTCCTCTCCACCTGGTCGCTCACAAGGTTGCGCCGGCAATCGCCGCAGGATGCTCCATGGTGCTGAAACCTGCGCCGCAGACTCCCATTTCTTCCCTGCTGCTTGCGGAGTGCATTCAGCAGGCAGGATGGCCGGACGGGGGATTGAACGTACTACCGCTCTCCAATGAGGACGCCAGCCTGCTGGTCACCGATGAGCGCATTAAGCTGATCAGTTTTACGGGTAGCGTGCCGGTGGGTTGGGACATCAAACGCCGAGCTGGAAAGAAAAAAGTGGCGCTCGAACTCGGCGGGAATGCAGGAGCAATCGTTCACAGCGATGCTGATCTGGCTTATGCCGCCGAGCGCTGCGTCACCGGCGGCTTTGCCTACGCAGGACAAACCTGCATTTCGGTGCAGCGAATCCTGGTTGAGCAATCGGTTTATGGCAGGTTCACCGATCTTCTCGTCGAGGGCGTGAAAAAACTAACCACGGGCGATCCCATGGAGGAATCGACCGATGTCGGCCCTCTGATTCGCGAGAGCGATGCGGTTCGCGTGACGCAGTGGATCGAAGAGGCGATCCATTCCGGCGCTCGACTGCTCTGCGGCGGTGGACGGCAGGGTTCCGTGGTCGAACCCACCGTGCTGACCGGAACCAAGTCTGAAATGAAAGTGAATTGCCTGGAGATTTTCGGGCCGGTAGTAACGGTTGAACCTTATAACACCTTTGAAGAGGCGCTGCGGCGCATCAATCACTCGAACTACGGATTGCAGGCCGGCCTGTTCACCCGCGATGTGAAATTGCTATTTCAGGCATATGACGAATTGGAGGTCGGCGCCGTGATCGCGGGCGACGTGCCTTCGTTCCGAATCGACCAGATGCCCTATGGAGGCATTAAGGATTCCGGCCTGGGGCGTGAAGGTTTGCGTTATGCGATCGAGGAAATGACCGAACCGAAATTATTGGTGATGAACGTGCATTAACCAAATCGGACGAAGGCGGTCTGATTCCGTTTTGGCGATGTCAGAGATTCAAGTGCGGTTGGTTTTTATCAAACGGCGATTCAAACCGAGAATATTTTTTCGTTTCACGCAGAAAATGGCGCGACAACAATCCATAAAATATTTATAATCGCGAGTTCTTATTAAACTGCGAAACGAATTCAGTGGGTATTCTCTTTCGCCTTTTGAAAATTTGACGTTCATAACCGGATCGGCTGGGTCTCCATAAATACATAAGTCTTAGAACGCGAACGAAAGCATGTCGCAGATTTTCCATCGCAGTGCGAATACGTTGTCGCGAGCCACTATTTTTGGCGCGGTCTTTGTGATTGCCGCGCTCGGTTGGGTTGCGTACGAGGTTCAAAGCTCGCCTTACATTACTTATGCCGGAGTGCGGAAGCCGCAACCGGTCCCATTCAGTCATCAGCATCACGTTGCCGGGCTCGGGATCGACTGCCGGTACTGCCACACTTCGGTTGAAACATCCAGCTTCGCAGGCATTCCGCCCACAAAAACCTGCATGAATTGCCATTCGCAAATCTGGACGAATGCGCAACTGCTGGCTCCGGTGCGCGCCAGTTACCGATCGGGCGAATCGCTGCAGTGGACGCGGGTGAACCAGCTTCCCGATTTTGTGTACTTCAATCACAGCGTGCACGTGACCAAGGGAGTCGGGTGCAACACATGCCACGGCCCGGTCGATCAGATGCCGCTGATGTATCAGGCGGAATCTTTGCAGATGGAATGGTGCCTGGGCTGCCATCGCCAGCCGCAGAACAATTTGCGCCCGCGGGATCAGGTTTTTAATATGCGGTACATAGCGCCAAACAGCTCCCATCCGGTCGAAGTGGACGGCCAGAGTTATACGGACCAGACCACGCTCGGAATGGCTTTGGTGAAGAGATACAACGTTCGCAGTGTGGGGGATATTACGAGTTGCAATACGTGCCACCGGTAGAAGAAGGCAAGACCGAGATTCGGCAATGAGCATGGAAGAAAAAAAATCGAGCGGTCACGAACAGGGCGAAGAGTTAAAGACGCGCGAAGAAGTTTGCCCCAGCAAAAAGGGCACATTGGATTTGGAATCCGTTCGCGGACGAATCGATGCGATTGCCGACCACCAGTCTGGTCCTGAATATTGGCGAAGCCTTGAAGAGCTTGCCGGAAGCCCGGAGTTCCAGGAGCAACTGCACCGCGAGTTTCCGAAGGGCGCATCCGAGTGGGTGGATTCCGTGTCACGCCGCGGCTTCTTCAAGGCGATGGGCGCGTCCATGGCGCTGGCTGGGATGACCGGCTGCGTCAAGCTGCCGCTGGAAAAAATCGTTCCTTACGTTCGCCAGCCGGAAGAAGTCACGCCTGGACGGCCGATGTTCTATGCCACCGCGATGACGCTCGGCGGATATGCTAACCCGATCTTGGTCGAGAGCCATCTGGGACGCCCTACAAAGATTGAAGGAAATGCGCAGCATCCCGCCAGCCTTGGCGGCACCGATATTTTCGCCCAGGCATCGATCCTTGGAATGTACGATCCGGACCGCTCGCAGAGCGTGGTTTCGATCGGAGATCAGCGATCCTGGGAGTCTTTCGTTACGGCCATGCACGGTCCGCTCAGCGCACAGAAAACCTTGCAGGGTGCGGGGATTCGAATTCTGACTGGGACTACTTCTTCTCCTACGCTCTCGGATCAGATGCAAAGCTTTCTGAAGCTTTATCCGCAGGCCAAGTGGCATGTTTACGAACCGGTAAATCGCGACAACGTGCTCGAAGGCGCGAAGCTGGTCTTTGGCCAGCCGGTCGAGACTCGCTACGATTTTTCGAAAGCCGATGTAATCGTCTCGCTCGACGCCGATTTTCTGTATGCCGGGTTTCCGGGAAACGTGCGTTACATCCGCGATTTCGCCAGCCGCCGCGATCCCGACGGCAACATGAACCGGCTGAATGTGATCGAGAGCACGATGACGAGCACAGGGGCAAAGGCAGATCACCGACTGCCCGTAAAGGCTGCCTACTTCCCCACAATTTGTACGGGCCTGGCAACCGTCATCGGAGTGAAGACGGGAATCGCGGGCATAATGGGAATGCCAAGTGCGGATGTGACAAAATTCCTGGGGCCGCTGATTAGCGACTTGAGGGATCACCGGGGTTCGAGCTTGGTTATCGCTGGCGACCACCAGCCCCCAACCGTGCATGCACTCGCCCATGCAATCAACGCAGAATTGGGTAACGTTGGCAAAACGGTTTTCTACACCGACCCCATTGACGCGAATCCAGTCAACCAGACAGATTCCCTGAAGGATCTCGCGGCCGATATGCAGGCCGGCAAAGTCGATCTGCTGGTCATCATTGGCTGCAATCCCGCCTATGACGCTCCAGTAGAGCTGGATTTCGCCAAATTACTGAAGAGCGACAAGACTCCGCTGCGGGTGCATCTTGGGCTCTATCAAGATGAGACCGCTGTTCTCTGTCAGTGGCACGTGAATCAGGCGCACGAGCTCGAATCTTGGGGCGATGCCCGCGCCTACGATGGGACCGCGAGCATCATTCAACCGTTAATCGCGCCACTCTACAATGGCAAGACCGCGATCGAGTTCGTCGCGCTTCTCTCCGGCCAGTCCGACGCGACAAGTTACGATCTAGTCCGTGCTTACTGGCAGAAGCAGCATACCGCTGCGGACTTCGAAGCCTTCTGGCGCAGGTCGCTGCATGATGGCTGGATTGAAGGAACGGCTTACCAGCCGAAGACCTTTGCACCGAAGACCCCGAATTTCCCCGTGACGAATACAGCGGCTGCCAGTGTGAGCACAAACGCCATCGAGCTCAACATCCGCCGCGATCCCACCATCTACGACGGACAATTCTCCAACAACGGCTGGCTGCAGGAATTGCCCAAGCCTATGACCAAGCTCACCTGGGACAACGCCGTGCTCATCGGCCCCAAGATGGCGGAGCGGCTGCAGGTTAAGACTTGCGACGTCGTCGAGCTCGAGCTGAATGGGAAAAAAGTTACCGGCCCGGTTTGGATTCAGGTCGGTCATCCCGACAATTCGGTCACCGTATTTCTCGGCTACGGCCGCAAACGCGCCGGCCGCGTTGGGACCGCGCAGGGCTTCGACGCTTATCCCCTGCGCACTTCAGCCGCTCCGTGGTTTGCAACCGGCCTGCAGATCCGCAAGACTGGGGACAAGTACGTGCTCGCCTCGACGCAGGGCTACCAATCGATGGACACACCCAACGGCGATCATCGTCCGTTGGTTCGGGAAACCACGCTCGAGGATTACCGCAAAGACCCCAACTTCGCCAAGGAAGAAGGAGAAGAGCCGGGGCCGGGGCTCACGCTCTACAAGCCTTATCCCTATAAAGAAGAAGATTACGCCTGGGGCATGGCGATCGATCTGAATTCCTGCGTGGGCTGCAACAACTGCATGATCGCCTGCCAGTCGGAGAACAATATCGC
>PLUJ01000331.1 GCA_003165455.1 Acidobacteriaceae bacterium
CGCAAGAAAAACATGATCGTCACCGAAGAGGGCAAGAACATTTATCCCGAGGATATTGAGACGGTTTTCGACGGCTTGCCCGTGAAGGAGTACTGCGTGTTCAGGGCGAACTACGTGTGGCCGCAAAAGGAATTGGGGCGGGAGATGCTGGTCATGGCGGTGCGACTGGAACAGAATCAACGCTTCGACAGCGCGCTGCTGGGAGAGATCGTGACCCGCAACCGGCGTTTGCCGGACTTCAAGCGCGTGGGTGGGTACGTCATCTGCGAGAAAGACTTTCCACGGACGGCGTCGATGAAGGTCAAGCGGCAACAACTGGGGGAAGAGATCGGAAAGAAGTTAGAGCGAGGAGCGGTGGTGACGCTGTGAAGGATCGCCCGCCGTACCTGGCGATCGTGAATCCGGCGGCGGGTGGAGGGCGCACTCGGAAAATGCTGGAGCCGGCTTTGCAACGACTGCGAGCCGCCGGTATTGTGGTCGATGTGGCGGAGACAAGCGGGCCGGGGGACGCGACAAGGATCGCACGCGAGGCCTACGCGCTAGGGCGCAGAAAATTTATTGCGGTCGGTGGGGACGGGACTTCGTACGAGGTGGTGAACGGCTTTTTTCCGGAGGCAGCCGCGAACGAGCGGCCGACGCTTGCGTTTCTGCCCCTTGGAACCGGCAATTCGTTTCTGCGGGACTTCAGCGACCGAGGAGTGGAGCATGCGATTGACTCACTGATTTCGCAGCGGAGTTCCAATTGCGATGTGCTGCGCTTGCGGCACCGAGGCGGAACGATTCACTACATCAATCTGTTAAGCGTGGGATTTCCGGCGGACGTGGCGACGCTGCGGGCGCGCCGATTCAGCGGTCGCGGGGAGTTGGGCTACGTCATTTCAATTTTCCTGGGACTTGCGCGGTTGCAACGGCGGCCGTTTCCCGTACGCACTGACGGAGAGGAGGATTTCGATCGACGGAGTTGTTTGTTTCTCACTTTCAACAACAGTAAATTTACCGGCGGCACAATGATGATTGCGCCGAAAGCGGAAGTGAGCAGTGGAACGATCGAATATGTTCGCTGGGGACCGATTGGGAGAGTCGGACTGATCCGCAACTTGCCTCGGCTGTACGATGGCACGCACATTGAGCATCCTATGGCTGAGAGAAAAGCTGTGAGGCGCGTGGAGTTCGATTTGGCCGATCCGGTCGATGTGATGGTAGATGGAGAAGTGCTGACGCTTCATTGCGAAGAATTGGATGTGTTGCCGGGGGTGTTAGACGTAGTAGCTTGAGAGCGTGATATAAAAGTTGATCGGGCGGAAGGGAATTATGTCTGAAAAGCGTCGTCAACAGCAGAAAATGCGTGTGAAAGAACCTGAACCGATCGTTCCGTCCCGAAAGATGCTGGTGTGGAGCGGGATAATTTTATTGTTTGTGCTGGCGTATGCCGGAGGATGGTATTACAAGAACCACAAATATGATGGGTTTGCGAAGTGCCTTGCTTCGAAGCAGGCGAAGATGTATGGACTTTATTGGTGCCCGCACTGCGCTGAACAAAAGGAAATGTTTGGGAAAGCTTTCCGGTATGTGCCCTACGTAGAGTGCGCCATCAAGGGAACTCGAGCGTTGACTCCGGAGTGTGCGGCCGCGGGAATAAAACTGTTTCCAAGTTGGCAGTTCGGTACGAATCCTCCAAAGGAAGGCGTATTCCCGATGGAGGAGCTCTCGGATAAAACTGGGTGCCCTCTGCCGTGAAGGCGATCCCGGCACAATCTGAAACCGGCCTTCCCCGGAATATCGAGCGAAGTCTGTTTATAGCGATCGCGATTCTTGCGATCGCTGGAATTGCTGTTTCCGCAGTATCTCTGCAAAGGCATTATGCCAAGTCCGCCTCGGCGTTTTGCGATATTGGAGAAAAATTCAACTGTGACATTGTGAACCGCAGCGAATATTCGAGCATCATGGGGATTCCAGTTGCCGGTATTGGTGTAGCAGGATATGGAGTGCTGCTGGCGCTCGCGACAATCTACCGCTCGCGGAGGGAAACCGCGCTGCGATTGCTGGCTGCTTCTGGTGCGGGCATGGCTTTCGCACTCTATCTTACCTACGTGGAAGGATCTGTCCTTGATACCTGGTGCATTTTGTGTTTAACGTCGCTGGTTTTGATTACGATAATCACGATTCTTGCATCTATTCTTCAGCTGCGTGCGGGACGAATCGGCTAAAGATCTCCCGATGACAGGAATCGACAATATAGAAACAGCCGGCAATCTTCCTGAACCGATCCGGGCAGGCGGTGCAGTCGGGGATTTACGCCTGCATGAATTCCGCAGTCGAATATTTCGAAATACTCGTTTCCTGCGCGTGTGGCTGCCTCCGGGATATGAAGAGGAAGAGAACGCCGGGAAGTATTATCCCATTCTGTATCTGAACGATGGGCAGAATCTTTTCGAGTCGATTTCCGCTTTTGGGGGGGTGGAGTGGGGAGTGGACGAAACTGCCGACCGGTTGATCCGCGAAGGAGTTATTCCTCCGCTGATAATCGTGGGCATCGACCATGCGGGCAAGGAGCGGATGCGAGAGTATTCTCCCTATCGCTCGTTAAGTCCGAAAATGTTGCGGGCAAGAGGGCGCGATTACCCGGAATTCCTTATGAAGGAAGTCATGCCCTTCATCGAATCTACGTACCGCGTCGCTACCAGCCCTGAAAATACAGGGTTGGGAGGATCGTCTTTGGGAGCGCTGATCGCGCTTTATACCGTAATCTCTCAGCCTGGAGTGTTTGGGCGCCTGCTGATTGAAAGCCCCTCATTGTGGGTAGCGAGCCGTCAGTCGATTAAGGATAGCCGACCGGTGAGAATTTGGCCGGAGAGAATTTTTCTGGCAGCGGGAACCGCCGAGGCTGGAAATGCGGAGCGCAGCCGCAGCATGGTGGACGATGTGCGAGAACTTTCGGCAATCATCCGACGCGCGGTGTTGAGCGAAAAGCGGCTACGCTTGGTAATCAAGAATGGAGCGGGGCATACGGAGTCGGCATGGGCCGAGCGATTTCCGGAGGCGCTGGAGTTTTTGTTTGGGGAATAGAAATCAATACGGAGCGAACGCAGCGCGAAATTGTGGCGAGGAAAGAGACGATGTCGCGCTGGCTCCGAAACCCGATAAGAATTGTCGTTATCGCATGCCTGTTGCGAATCGGAGTGGTTGGAGCATTCTTCACGCATAACAAGTTTTCGTGGGGTTTGAATGAACTGGCAGAAATTGCCCGTGCGTTAGTTGAGGGACGTGGATTTTCTTCCGCATTTCACGGTGCGTCTGGCGCCACCGCCTGGTTTGCTCCAGCTTATCCCGCTTTGCTGGCTTTGATTTTTCGCATCTTCGGCGTAGAAACGCAAGCTTCAGCAATTGTAGTGGTCCTGCTCAATGTGATTTTCGCATCCCTAACCGCCTGGGTACTGATTGAGTTGGGCAGGAAACAATTCAACGAAACAGCGGGAGTGGTCGCGGGATGGGCCTGGGCAGTCGCGCCTCCACTTTTGTTCATGCCCTGGCTGCCATGGGAGACGTGCCTGTCAGGGCTGGCCTTCGCCTTCAGTCTTATGACCACACTTGCGCTAAGCGCGAGTTCCAGTGCGCCCTTATGGGCATGGTGTGGCGCGACCTGGGGAATTACAGCGCTGATAAATCCGGCGATCCTGGCGTCTTTCCCGGCCATGGCCTTGTGTATTGTAGTTCGCACTCGCCATTGGAAGGGAGCTTTCATCATGACCGCGGTTTGTATGCTTTGCATTTTGCCGTGGACTGTCCGAAATTACTTGATGTTTAAGCACATTGTGCCCGTGCGAAGTAATTTGTGGCCGGAGCTATATTTCGGAAACGTTGATTTCTCTCTTCACCCTTTAGGTTCAAGCATGCTTTATCAACGGGAAGGAGAAAGCTTATTCGTCGAAGATATGAAAGGACGAGCTCTCAATTTTGTGCGCTCAAACCCCGGTGCTTTCTATCGGCGTACGGAACAGCGGGTGGTTGCGTTCTGGGCACAGCCCTCGCAACTCTGGCCTTATCCCTGGCTCCTTTTTCTGATGACCTGCGGCGGAGTTGTCGAGAGTATGAGGCGTGGCAAACGATGGCCTGAATTTCTCTCGGTTCTATTGTTTTATCCGCTGACATATTATGTTACGCACGCATTTGCACGGTTCCGCTATCCGATCGAGCCGCTTATGTATGCGCTGGCTGCGTACTTTATCTGCGAATTGGTTGCCTGCGGACAAAGGTGGCGAGCGCAGTCGGGGACCAAGCCTAGTGGGATGGAGAAGCCGAGGTATAAGGCTCCAGGCGTGGCGATGCGGGGTCGCCGTTGAGCGACCACACGTGTCGATCGTGAAAGTAGCTCAATAGCTCCTGATTTTGCTTCTCTCCCATGTCTCGAGCCCAAACAATCTTCGCGGCATCAACATCGGCCGCATTGTAGACCCACTCGTGGTCGACATTGTGTTGCGTTCCGTAAGCTGGTTGATAACGAACTAAAATCAGATGCTGACCAGGCTCGCGGTCGAGCTGCCGGATGATTGCGGCACGATCCAAGTTTCCCCGCGGCCAGGCGGGTTCTATCGAGACGTGAGCAGTTGCGGCCACCAAGCGCAAGAGAATCATGGCGCCACAGACCACCACGATCATGCGAATCGCGGCCGTTCCCTGAGATGAGTGGCGACCTTTCCACACACGAATGTGCCGCATGCATTGCAGGAGCAGCAAGTAGAGTAGCGCCGTAGCAGGAGAGAAATAGTGAGGAAGAGTCCAGGTTTGCAGGGCAAGACCCACCACGAATACGGCCAGCACCGCCAAAGGAAAGCGCATGCGACGGTCGCGAAATATTAATGGAAACGCGAGTAACGGAAAAGATAAGGCCGGCCCAAGATAAAACTGCCAGAGCCCAAGCAGCTTTTCGCCAGTGCGATGGAGCGCTCCGGCCAATGAACGGTTCTCCTCGAATTGAGCTAGTTCCCATCGATAGAAGTCCCGCATAACTTCGTGGTGATAGGAAAGTTCGGGACGAGGTTTCTGCCAGAGGAAGTACGGAGCCGTCGCATAGGTTCCTCGGTTGACTTGATACGTCATCCGGAAAGGATTGCCTGTGACCCTCCAGTAGTAGTAGCCGGTCGCCAGAGCTCCACAGCCCAGTATTATTAACAACGGCAACACTATCCGAAGGAGCGCGAGCTTGACCGGTGGCCGTTTCTTTCCGATTAACCACCACAGCATTGCCGCAGTCACGGGCAAGCCAAAAACAAATCCTTCATAGGGGCGGCTGTTGGCCAGAATTACGAAGCCCAGTCCCATAAGCACGGAATCACGAACCCGAATACGCCGGTGCAGACGTGGCCACGCGCCAAGAACCAGTGCGCCGCCCAAGGCGGCTACCGAGGCACACCAATACGTGTTCATCCAGTAGCTGAGGATCCCGAGACGCAAAACTGCCAATGCAGCTCCCAGCAGAGCCCAAGGCGGAGGCAACCAAGCCTGCAGCATCCAGCACAAGGTTGAGCACATGAGTGCCGTGATCAGAAGTTGTCCGATCCAGGGATTTCCCAGCAACTCACCTGCGGCCAGGACAAGGCCCTCGGCCGGGGGATACATCGACATGTACGTGGGTTTCTGGATGATGTGGAAGCTTTCAAAGTGAACCCACATGGGGTGGGTTGGATTGGTGAGCCTGCCGTGCGCGAAGGTGTCGCCCGCGAGCAGATAGCTGAACTCGTCATTGAAGCGGGGTTGGGGAACACCCAGAATGGGGATGAGACCCATCCGGATCACGATCGTGCTAAGGCCCACGACCAGTACGGCAAGATGTTTCCGTCTCGCAAGTGTCGCGAAGGCTAGTTCGAGTCGATGGAAACTTTGAGGCTTAACGTTGCGGCGGGCACCTGTGGAATGAAGCAGAATCAGCACTGCCGCGCCCAGCATGAGAATCAGCTCGATTAGCGCCAACAGATACGGAGCTGATTCCCGATATAAATTCTGCATCGTGAGAGTGTCGAACTCTTAGCGGTTCACTCAGGCAGAGTGTTTCTCCGCGGACTTCTCAAATAATCCGTCGACGATCTGAATCATTTCGTTGTCGACCACGCGGTTTTTCGAAATGGCCTCCAGCAAAGGGATGGAAACGATCTTGTTCGAGCGCAAAGCAGCCATGGATCCAAATTCGCCGCGATGGACCATGTCGATGGCTCCCAGTCCGTAGCGGGTTGCCAGCACGCGGTCGAAGGCGCTGGGAGTACCGCCGCGCTGGATGTGTCCAAGAACGACAGCGCGAGTCTCATAGTTTGTCCGCTTTTCGATCTCACGGGCGAGGATGTTGGCGATGCCGCCGAGTTTGACGTGGCCGAATTCGTCTTTGCCCATATCCTGAAGAACAGGGGCGCCCTGTCCCGGCTCGGCGGAGGAAAACTTCGCCCCTTCGGCCACAACGACGATGGAAAAATAAAGTCCGCGCTCATGGCGTTGACGAATCGAATCGGCGACTTTGTCCACATCGAACGGTCGCTCCGGGATCAGAATTACGTCGGCGCCTCCGGCGATGCCGCTGTATAAAGCAATCCAGCCCGCATCCCGTCCCATGACCTCCACCACCATGACGCGGTTGTGGGCTTCCGCCGTGGTATGAACGCGGTCGAGAGCTTCGCAAACAATATTGCAGGCGGTATCGAATCCAAAGGTGTAATCGGTGCCACCCAAATCGTTGTCGATGGTTTTAGGGACGCCCACCACTTTGGCGCCGCGTTCGTGAAGTTTCTGCGCCACGGAAAGCGTATCGTCGCCGCCGATGGCTATCAGCGCTTCTATCTTGTTTTTCTCAAGGGCAGCCATGCAACGGTCGAGGCCATCCGGGTGCTTCGAAGGATTGGTCCTAGAGGTGCGAAGGATTGTGCCACCCCGAGGGAGAATGCCGCCCACCGCTTCAAGATCGAGCGGCATGCTTTTATCTTCAACCAAGCCACGCCAACCTTCCAGGAAGCCTACAAATTCGTCGCTGTATGTGAAAACGCCCTTGCGGACGACAGCGCGAATGACTGCGTTCAATCCAGGGCAATCACCACCGCCAGTTAGCATTCCAATCTTCATTGCGGAACCCCTTACGAATTCAGATGAAAAAATTCCTATAACGCGGCACGGGCTGCGTTTTCGCGTTGTGTTGCACCGCGGATCAGCAGTTGCCGGGAAGGACTAGATTATCATCAAAGCGGGCTCGATCAGGCGAAGGAGCTACCTCAAATCAGCGAGCGCTGACTGCCAATCTGGCGAAAAGCAAAAGCGACAAACCGATCGCAATAAAACTGTTGGCGCGAATTCCTTTGTGGCTGGCCGGCCATGGGAACATGAGCGCTTCAAAGATCGGCATGAGTTTTTCAGGCCAAAATAATCCGGCCACTCCGAAGGCGAGGCATAGTTGGACAATCAGGCAAAGTGCCAAGACATTCATATTATGAATTTCCAAGAAGGTGTCTTTGTATTAAACGCGATTTAAAGCAGGCAAGAAAGTGACGGTCGTCACATGCCTACCATTGAATCCGAGGATTTCCCGAAGTAGGAGGGGAGCCACATTGGCGATGTTGTTGAGCGAAATCTGCTGCGCGAAGCTCTGTTGAGCCAAACCAGCTTAGCTCGTGATTCCTATAGCAGAGGCTTCCAATTGTTCGTGAACCTCAGCCGCTCGGCGAAGTGCGGACTGTACATTGTCGCAAATATTTTCCGCGCCTACGACTTCCTTGAATTCCGCCTGATGGATCAGGCTGGCGGGTTGCGCGCGCGCGCCGCAAACAATCAAAACCCGGCCGCTGGCGTGCAACTCCCGGGCAACTTCTTCGATGGCGAATAGTCCGGTGCCGTCGAGCGCTGTCATATTACGCAGCCTCAGGACGACCACCGGTGGCAGAGTATGAAGGTTCTCGGTAACCGCCGCAATTTTGTCGGTGGCGCCGAATAAGAATGGCCCGTGGATGCGGAATATGCGNNGTCGAGACTTTGTCCGTCGCGCCAAAGAGGAACGGTCCATGAATACGGAATATAGTCGCATAGTACGGAATGTCTTTGTCCTGCAAAATGTGAACGCGGCCATCTTCCACATATTCGTCTGTTACTTGCGAGACAGTTGTGGTAGAGGCGATGCGGCCGATGAAGAGCAGTGCGGCGAGGATCATGCCGGCTTCGACTGCGACGGTGAGATCGGCGAAAACCGTAAGCGCAAAGGTGACTACCCACACGCTGATGTCGGTCTTCGTAAGTTTCAGCAGCTGAGGAATCTCTCGCCATTCGCCCATGTTATAGGCGACGACCATAAGAATTCCGGCAAGTACGGCCAGAGGAACATGGCTGACCCACGGCGCGGCGAAAAGCAGAATGCAGAGCAAAGTGAGCGCATGAATCATGCCGGCTACGGGGGACTGCGCTCCAGAGCGGATATTGGCGGCGGTACGGGCGATGGCGCCTGTGGCGGGAAGGCCGCCAAACATTGGCGAGATGATATTGGCCACTCCCTGGCCAATCAACTCAACGTTCGGATTGTGGTGGTCATTGCTCATCCGGTCCGATACGACGGCCGACATGAGAGATTCGATCGCACCGAGCATCGCAACCGTAAGCGCAGGGCCGAGTAATCCGTGAATCAGGTCCGCGCGGAAGCGGGGAATTACGAAGTGTGGTAAGCCGGCGGGGATGCCGCCGAAGCGGGAACCGATAGTTTCTACCGGTAGCTTGAATAGGATCACCGCGCCGGTTCCCAGGAGAAAAGCTACGATGGCGCCGGGAATTTTATTCGATAGAGTGCGGCATAAAATCATCACCAGCACTGTCCCGCTTGCCAGAGCGGTCGCGGTGTAGGAAAGGGTGTGGAAACTACCGGCTAAAGCCTCGACCCGCAGCCAGAAGATGCCGGGCACCTTGGCTAGTTGCAGCCCGAAGAAGTCTTTTACTTGCGTGCTCGCAATCAGGATCGCGATGCCATTGGTAAAGCCGATCACCACCGGGCGAGGGATAAACTTCACGGCCGTGCCCATGCCGGCAATGCCCATGATCATCAGCAAAACGCCAGCCATCACTGTGCACATGAAAAGTCCATCGATGCCATGGAGGGCGACGATGCCGGCGATGACCACGACGAAAGCACCGGTGGGGCCGCCGATCTGTGTCTTTGACCCACCGAGCGCGGAGATCAGAAATCCGGTGACAATCGCGCAGTAAATGCCGGCTTGCGGACTCAAGCTTGAGGCTATGGAAAACGCCATTGCGAGAGGCAGGGCGACCAGGCCTACGGTGACTCCGGCAATCAGGTCGTGAAGAAATTTGTTGGGCGTATAGCCGCGCAAGCAGAGCACGGACTTCGGCAGCCAGCGATCCTCGACGAAGTTACGCCCCATGGGCCCATTATCCGGCAATTAGAAGTGGAACACTATGATTTCTCGCGAAAGTAATAAACCTAAGGAACATGGCCGGGTGAAGTAAACGGAGGGCGTGGTTTAGTATCGTCGTCTAAGATTGCGCTGCTGGCGGCTTTTCGGCACAAATTTGCGCGGCAATGGAACGGATGAGATGAACAAACCCCTGGCGAGATTATTGTGGGGAGTGATTGCGATTTTGGGCGCGGTGTCGCTTGGCGCTATTGCACTCCATCGCGGAGAACCGATCAACGCTCTCTGGCTGGTAGTGGCAGCTACATGTTGTTACGCGCTGGGTTATCGCTTTTACAGCGGATTTATCTCGACAAGAGTCCTGGCGCTTGATGCGTTGCGGGCTACTCCGGCGGAACGACTGGAGAATGGCCGCGATTTTCTCGTTACCAACAAGTGGGTGGTGTTTGGCCACCACTTCGCCGCCATCGCCGGCCCCGGGCCGTTGGTTGGGCCGGTGCTGGCGGCACAGTTCGGTTATCTACCGGGAACCATGTGGGTGCTTGCCGGAGCAGTATTTGCGGGGTGCGTGCAAGATTTTGTGATTTTGCTGTTTTCCGTGCGCCGGGATGGCAAATCACTGACTGAAATGGCAAAGGACGAAATCGGGCCGGTCGGCGGATTCGTCGCTTACCTGGCGGTGATTGCCATTCTTATTATTCTGCTGGGAGTGGCGGCACTGATCGTGGTGAACGCCTTGAAGGCGAGCCCATGGGGAACGTTTACGATTGCGATGACCATGCCCATTGCCTTATTGATGGGCGTCTACCTTCGCCGCATTCGGCCGGGAAAAGTGCTGGAAGTGTCCGCTTTGGGATTTGTTCTTGTGCTGGCCGCGATCTGGGGTGGCCAGTATGTGTCGCAGGATCCGACGCTGGCTAGATTGTTTACCTTTTCCGCTTCGACGCTGGCGATTTTAATCATGATTTATGGTTTCACGGCTTCTGCATTGCCGGTATGGCTACTGCTGGCTCCGCGCGATTATTTGAGCACCTTCGTAAAGCTTGGGACCATCGCGCTATTAGGAATTGGAATCGTTGTGTTGCACCCCACCCTTCATATGCCGGCGCTAACGCGGTTTGTGGATGGAACGGGACCGGTGTTCGCGGGGAAGGTATTTCCCTTCGCCTTTATTACCATTGCGTGCGGCGCCATCAGCGGTTTTCACGCCTTGATCTCGAGTGGCACAACTCCGAAGATGATTGCGCGCGAGACTCAAACGCGCATGGTCGGCTACGGAGCAATGATGGCAGAATCCGCTGTGGCGATCATGGCGATTATCGCGGCGTGCGTGATGCAACCGGGAATTTACTTCGCTATTAATAGTCCGGCGGGCATCGTAGGCCAGGTGCCGGAGGCGGCGACCGCGACCATTTCCAGTTGGGGATTTCCGGTGACGGCGGCGGAAATGCAAGCCTTGGCACATGCCGTGGGTGAGCAGACTCTGTTCAATCGAACCGGGGGAGCTCCGGCATTTGCGGTTGGCATGGCGCATATTTTCTCGTACAGCCTCGGTGGCGGGACTCTGATGGCGCTGTGGTACCACTTCGCGATCATGTTCGAGGCGCTATTTATATTGACCGTCCTGGACGCGGGTACGCGAGTGGCGCGGTTCATGATTCAGGACGCGCTTGGTCACATTTACAAGCCTCTGGGCCGGACGAGTTGGTATCCGTCGATTCTGGGAACCAGCGCACTTATCGTTGCGGCCTGGGGCTATTTCTTGTGGCAAGGAGTGAAGGATCCTTTAGGCGGAATCAATTCTTTATGGCCGCTATTTGGAATTGCTAACCAATTGCTGGCGACGGTTGCGCTGTGCGTTGCAACGACGATCATTATCAAGATGCATCGCGGGAAGTACGCGGGTGTCACGCTCGTGCCTTTGGGTTGGCTGGTTGCCGTTACGTTTACGGCGTCATGGCACAAGCTGTTTGATCCCAATCCGCGCGTGGGATTTCTGGCGCAGGTGCGAGTCTTGCAGGCAGGTCTAATAACGGGCGGGACGGCGCGGCTCATCTTTAATAATCAGCTCGATGCCGCGGTGACTGGAATATTGGTCGTGATGGTGACCGCGGTGCTTGTGGAGTCGGTGCGGCAGTGGTGGGGAACTCTGAGCGGAGTAAGAGAAGCGCGCGTGAAGGAGTCGCCGTTTGTTAGGACGCGGCTTGCGGGAGAGCAAGGATGACGCCGATCCAAATTACGCCGATCAAAATTATGCCGATTAAAGAAATGATGCAAGAGTTCCTGGCGACTGCTCTGGCTGTGCTGCGGGAGATTTTCGATGAAGCGGCTTATGCGAGATACCTGAAGCGCTGCGGGATAGTTTCCTCCAGAGGATCCTACGCAGCATTTCGGCGGGAGTCCGAAGAAATGAGAATGCGCTTGCCGAAGTGCTGTTGAACAGAGTTTCCGCCTGACTACTAGAAAGTGGCGCACCGGAGTGGCCACTTTCGCTATCAGCCTCGGGACTCACTCACTTGATCTCGACGTGCCGGGGCAGGTTCGAGATATCGCGTCCACCGTTATTCCGCGGTACACTGCACTCACATGCGAGTTCTGGGAATCGACTGCGGCGGGCAATACACCGGGTACGGGGTGGTGGAAATGTACTCCGGCGGGCGCCTGCTATGTCTGACATGCGGGGCTATCAAGCTTTCGCCGCGGGAAACCCTGGCCCGGAGGCTTTCCCGCATCTACGACGAATTGGAAGCGCTCATCGTGGAGCACCGCCCCGATGAAGTCGCAATAGAAGGGATCTTCTACGCGCTAAATGTGAAGTCGGCTTTGCAGCTGGGCCAGGTTCGTGGAGTAGCTATGCTTGCCGCTGCTGCGGCTGGGTTGGAGGTTGCCGAATATTCGCCGCTTTCGATCAAGTCATCGGTGGTGGGTTATGGACGGGCGGAGAAGCAGCAGGTGCAGCACATGGTTACGCAACTGCTCGGTTTGGCTGAAGCGCCGAAGCCGATGGATGCGTCCGACGCGCTGGCGATCGCGATCTGCCACCTGCACACGGCCGGGACCCTGGAGCGGCAGAGAGTTGCCGCAAAGTCATGAAGACGGGGCGCCGGCGAATTAGAATTTGTTCCTCATCCCAGGATGTTGATTCGTCAGTGAAGGAATCAATGAGCTGCCTGCGTTTTGTCTTCGCTGCGCTTCTGGGATTTGCCGGCAGTGTTGCATTGCTCGCCCAAGCTCCCAGCCCGATGATTACCTTTACTTTGGATTTTCCAGGTTCCGATCCATCGCATTATTCGATTGCCGTGGATGCCACAGGGCGTGCCGTCTACGAATGTTCCGTCAAGACCGAATCCGACAGTGAGGAACAGGCGTACCACTTGGCCTTTGAAGTTTCGCCGACGAACCGGGAGCGAATTTTTCTACTGGCGAAGCAATCCAAGTTTTTTGAAGGCAACGTGGATTCAGGGAATCGGCGGTTGGCTTTTACGGGCGCAAAGATCTTGAGCTATCAGGACGGGCAGAGGTCATTTACAGCCCGCTATAACTACTCGAGTCTTGAGCCAGTGCGGGATATTACCGCCTTATTTCAGAACATGGCGGCCACACTGGAATATGGGAGGAAGCTGGCATATTTACACAAGTACCAGAAGCTCGCACTGGACGATGAACTGAAGCTTATGGAGGTGCAAGCCAGGCATAACGAACTCAACGAAATTCAGGGGGTGAGGCCAGTGTTGCAGCAGATTGTGGACGATCCGTCCGTTCTGAACGTGGTGCGGGCGAGGGCGCAAGAGCTCATCCAGCTTGGCAGTTCCAGCCCCGCGGGGCATTAGATTCCCCGCCGGCCTATCGGGATGTCCGCAATCTTCAGTGACACCAGTAAGACGGATTCGTGTTCTAATGGCCGCAGAAATGGTCCGGAGCTGGGAGACTCAATATGTATAAGCCAAAAGGTTTCGCGATGATGGCTAACGCCATCATGATTTCTGCTCTTCTCTCATTGTCGGCGCTTGCCGATTCGCAGGCACGTATTGTTCGTTTGAGCGACGTACAGGGGGCGGTGCAGATCAACAAGAATTCTGGATTGGGATTCGAGAATGCCTTTCTCAATCTCCCTGTAACTCAGGGAACACAATTGCGTACCAGGGATAACGGGCGAGCTGAGATTGAATTTGAAGACGGGAGCACGCTGCGGCTCACGCCCAACACGACGGTGGAATTTAGCACGCTGGGGTTGAGCGACGCCGGAAAGAGGACATCCGCTGTGAACCTGCTGGAAGGTCGTGCCTATGTGAACTGGTTGGGGAAAGGCGGCGACGTATTTACTGTGAATTTTTCGAACGAAAAAGTAGAACTGACGCAAGCCGCACACTTGCGGATTGCGACTTCATCGAGCGCGGCCGAGGTCGCTAATTTTAAGAGTGCCATTCAGGTTGTGGGTCCGGCCGGTTCGGTGAATCTGGATAAGAAGAAGATGATCAGCTTCGACTCCGATAGCGACAACCCTCCGGTTGCAAAGAATGTGAAAGAAAGTCCGTACGACGAATGGGACAAGCAATCGGTTTCGTATCACGACGAGTACGCAAAAAATAATTCCACGCCTTACGGGTATGGCGTAAGCGATCTGAATTATTACGGTGCCTATAGCAACGTAGCCGGCTATGGAACATTGTGGCAGCCCTACTTTGCTGGAGCGAGTTGGAATCCCTTTATGGATGGGGCATGGTCGTGGTATCCAGGGATGGGGATGATGTGGGCTTCGGCTTATCCCTGGGGATGGATGCCTTACTACTATGGCAGTTGGGTGAATGTGCCAGGATTTGGCTGGGGATGGCAACCTGGCGGCTTCAGCACATGGCATGGAGGAGTTCACTACGTAGGGGCAGTGGCTGGGTTCGAAGCGCCGGTGGCGCCAAAGGGCACGGTAAGCGCCGTTGTCGTAGGTAGAGGCGGTGCGGCGACAATGACGACGGCGGCTGCTTCGTCCTTATTAGTGCTGAACAAAGGCTCGGCAGGCCTGGGGATTACGCGGGCTTCTCGGGATGACTTGCATCATCTGAACTCTCAGGTAGCAAAAGCCGGTTTTGTAAAGCTGCAGGCTGCGCCACAGTTTTTCGCAATCTCGCCACACCCCAGCGTATTTGGGTTAGGCGAGGAAGCGCCCGGGGACGCGCACACGGGGGCGAGCCATACGGGCGGAGCTTCTTCGGGCGGTCATGGGTCCGCGGGAACGGCCGGAGGGCATCACTGAGAAATTTTTATGTATCGTTTCAAAGCGGCCCCCGGGCCGCTTTTTTTATTGGAAGCTGGAGGATAAAGCCTTTAGAAATACAGCCTCTGCTGGATAGGACATCGATCTTGGCGTGGGTATGTTTGTGGAGAGTATCAGCAAGGAGGCACGACCCATGCAGTCCCAAGTGGAAGGAGCAACCGGTATCCGGCGAGAGATGATGAATCTCCTGCGCCAGCAGGTGAAAATTCTGGATTCCTCCCGGGAGTTGTCCGACATTCAGCTAAGGGAATGCTACGATCGGCAATCCAGAGTTCAGGCCTTGCGCGAAAAACTGCAAGCAATCGCGGAAGAGGACAGCCGGGTAGCCGCGTTTCTTCAGGATTCGCCGGCAAAAGAGTTCTCAGTTGATAGGGCCGCTTAAAATGACGCTATGCTCTTGCGGTAGACAAGTCGCCCGTACGCAGCAGAAGTAGAACCCTCAAATCGATAAGCGCGTGAATGGCAATTGGCAGCCACAGATTGCCGGCGGCAAAGAATATGATCATCAGGACTGCCCCGAGTATGGCAGTTCCGAAAATTCCTTTGATTCCCTGGTACCCGTGGGCTAGCCCAAACACGATGCTCGAAACTGCCAGGGCAACCCAGATATTGAAGTGCCACGGTCCTGCCGACAGGTATCGAGGCAGAAATCCACGGTATAAAATTTCCTCGCAAACGCCCGCCGTAATGGATACGACAGCGAACCACGACCGTTCCTCGTGACTATCGGGCAAAACGAAAGCGAGTTTGCTGAGAGCTTTCAGGGTGGCATCTTTGAGTTTCCGATTGCGACGGGTGAGGAACGTCTGCAACGAGAGAGCAAAGGCGGCTGCCAGCACGAAACCCATGACGAACGAGGTGCCCCCCTTTGGAAGGTCCGTCCGGTAGGCTGCAGGCCACGGAAAGAAGATCTGGGAGCGCAGCGCAACCCAGGCTGTGATTGCGGCGATCCATTCGATTACCACGATTCTGCGATAGGAAAGAATCTTCCTTCGTGGATTTGCACTGCGTTTGAGGGTACGAGTTTCCAGTGCATCCCAGATAGGCACTCCCAGGAATAAGAACACCGCTAAGATGTGCTGCAAGGCGATCATCTTTTTGATTGACAGCGCGCGATCAAACTTGTGGATGATGGCATTTCATCCGCTAACGAATCATGATTCCAGCGTATCCGACGACGCTATTTCGATCTCCGGAAATGTCTCCGGAGGTTGCATATTTAACGAGGGCAGTAGAGGTTGCCCCGAGCTGCTTTACGGCAGTCAGCATCACAATTGCCGGTCCGAAGCCGCACATGCTTACATTTTGCTCGGTAACTATCCGGTAAAGCTCTCGTGCCTCCAGCCTTAGTATGGCTTCTATCGCACTGTGATCCTTTATGCGAGTGATTTCGTCCGACTCGTAATGATTCATGTCGCTTGAGGCTACGATCAAAACGTTCCTCTTCTGCGCGCCGATGACATCGGCAAGTGCGAAGCCGAATTCGGCCAGGGTTTCAAATCGCCCCGTTCCGAGGGCGACTGGCACAAATTCAAGTCGGGGTTGGCGCAACTGCAGAAAGGGAAGTTCAACCTCGATCGCGTGCTCGGAAAGGTGCGCGGCTGCATCTTCTTCCAACTCTGGAAAACGGCGCTTGAACGCTGCGGCGAATTCCGAGTCGAGCGAAATCGATCCGAGTGGCGTATCCCAAACCCCTTCGCTCATGATGGCGAGCGGCCGCCCCTTGCCGGTGTGGTTGGGGCAAAGAACGATGCATAATTCGGGGACTTCCAACCGAGCGAATACGGCACCGGCAATGTGGCCCGAGTAGATGTAACCGGCGTGGGGAACGATGCAGCCTTGGGCGTGAACCGCCGGCTCGCCGGAAGCCTGCGACAGATAGGTCAGAACGTCATCGCGTAGAACCGTTGGGTCGCGTGGATAAAACCGTCCAGCCACAGCAGGATGGCGAACTGGAGTCGCGCTCATAGTCGATCCAACAGAAAGGCGGAGAGAACTCATAATCCTACGAGCCGTCGCGACTCTGGCGCAAGGCGCGAAACAGGGCAGCACTTTCTTCCAAACTCAGAGTCTCGGCGCGAGCAGCCGGTTTCACTCGAGCTTCAGCCAAGGCTGCGCGAAGATCCGTCTCCGGATAGGCAGATTTCAGGTTATTCCACAACGTCTTGCGTTTCTGTCCGAATGAAAGCTTCAGAAAATCGATGAAGGCGCCTTCCACCTGCCGATCGCCATCCAGTCCAAGTTCTTTCTGGCGCGGCGCCATCGCCTGCACCGGCACGGAATTCTGCAANNGGAGGAGTGAAATCTGCAGGAGCTAAAGTGAATAGTTTTTCGACTCGGGCATGAAGTTGAGCGGTGGCGGATAAGAGACCGTAATCGCGGCTTCCGGGTTCAGCGGCAAGACGGTCGGCTACCTCGCGCTGCACTAGGATCACGAGCGTTTCGAAGTATTTCGCATAATCGAACAGGCGCAAGAGAATGTCGGAAGTGATGTAGTAGGGGAGATTTCCGATGACTTTTGCGGGGGTCGGCTTGAATTCGATGCCAGGCCGGGCGAGGCCGGGCTTGGGACCGAAGAGAGAATCGATATCAACGGATAAAATGTCGGCTTCAATTACCTCGACGTTGGGAAACATGCCGAAACGCAGGCGAAGTTGGGCGGCCAACACCCGGTCCAGTTCGATCGCAATCAGGCGGTGGGCTCGCTTCGCGAGCAAGGACGTGAGGACACCGCGCCCAGGTCCGATTTCGAGCACGGTGTGTTGCGACAACTCGCCCAGCGCGTCGACGATTTGTAACGCATAATCGTCGTTGGCGAGAAAATGTTGGCCGAGCTTGGGTTTCAATTGCGGGCGTCGCGTGGAGACGGCTTTAGGCAAGTTTGACCCTCTTTTCCTCGGGCATTAAACTGAAAAATAGCCCGCATCGTTGCGGGAGACCAGGCCCGCAATCACCAATTCCATGATAACGTGCGCGCGAGGAAAACGGGTTTAACCCGGGGGAATTCATGCATATTGCATTTGCTGCATCGGAAGGTGTGCCATTCTCGAAGACGGGCGGTTTGGCTGACGTAGTTGGGGCGTTGCCGCGTGCGCTGGCTGGACTGGGGCATCAGGTGAGTGTCTATTTACCTCGCTATCGTCAGACCAAGCTGGCCGATCCGGCGACCGTGGTACGCAGCATTACGATCCCATTTGACGATAAATATCGGTTTGCGTCGATCGTGAGCGGTGGCAGCCAGAACGGAGTGCGGTTTTATTTAGTTGAATTTCCAGACTTCTTCGATCGGGATGCATTGTATGGAACTGCGGCGGGGGATTATCCCGATAATGCCGAACGCTTTGCGCTATTTTCCCGGGCCGTGATCGAGGGATCGAAGATTCTGGGCGTACCGCAAGTGTTTCATTGCCATGACTGGCAATCGGCGCTGGTCCCGGTTTTGCTGCGCACAATCTATGCGGAGGATCCGGCATTCCGAGAGGTGGGCACGGTATTCACAATCCACAACATGGGTTATCAGGGACTGTTCCCACCGGAGACTTTGCCGTTGCTTACGCTGTCTTGGGATCTGTTCACCATGACAAAGATGGAATTTTTCGGGCAAGTAAATTTTCTTAAGGGCGCTCTGACTTATGCAGACTACGTTACGACGGTCAGCCGCAAGTACAGTCAGGAAATTCAAACCGCTGAATATGGGTTTGGATTGGAAGGTGTGCTACGAGACCGGGCCGCTACAGTGACTGGCATTTTGAATGGCGTGGATTATGACGAGTGGAGTCCGCAGGCGGACAAGTTTATTGCAGGCAGATATTCGCCGCAGGATTTGACAGGAAAGCCGCTATGCAAAAAAGATCTTCTGGAGACATTTGGAGTCAAAAATGCTGACCCTAAATTGCCGGTGATTGGAATTGTGTCGCGGTTCGCGGCGCAGAAAGGATTCGATCTGATCGCGCAGGTGATGGACCGGCTGGCTCGTGAAGAGATGATTGTGGTCGCCCTGGGTACGGGAGACAAGGCTTATGAGGAGATGTTTGTCCGGCTCAATAAACAATTTCCCAACAAAATTGCGGTGAAGGTAGCTTACAACAACGCCATTGCACACAAAATCGAGGCTGGTGCTGACATGTTTCTGATGCCATCGCGCTACGAACCTTGTGGGCTGAACCAAATCTACAGTTTGAAATACGGCACGGTTCCGATCGTCCGTGCCACGGGAGGTCTCGACGACACGATCGAAAATTGGGATGCGCGGACGGGGAAGGGCACTGGATTTAAATTCACGGAATACAACGGGGAATCGTTGCTGCTTACCGTCAAGCACGCGCTGCAGGCATTTCGCGATCAGACCTCGTGGCAGGTGCTAATGCGGAATGGGATGAATAAGGATTTTTCCTGGAACGTATCCGCGCGGGAATATGGCAGGGTTTATGAGAGGGTAAGACAGATGCGGGTCACTAGCGCCACTCACGAAAAGGTACTGGCAGACTCTTGAAAATTGAAGCACGCCGCTCTGGCCGTCGAAATAATTCCGCACCAGCTACGAATTAATCTTTTCTTAACAAAGGGCTGCTAGGCTAACCGCTCTGGGATGGCCGCTGGCCTAACTCCATCCTGTCCGCGCCATACCGAAAGGAAATCCGATGGATCGCAGAGCTTACGCAGTTAGCTTGTCGTTGGTTGGCTTGCTTCTGAGTTTCCTGACGGGTTGCGGCAGCAGTGGGAGTTCAATCCCGGCGACTGCGCCGACGCCAGCTACCCTTGCGGTTGGACTTAAAGCAACCAGCGGTTCATCACAAAGTGCGGCGAGCGGCAAGAGCTTTAGCGGGCCGCTTGCCGTGAACGTCACTTTGAGCGGAATTCCGATGAGTGGGGAAAAAGTGACGTTCACAGCTCCGGCATCTGGTGCGAGCGGAACTTTCTCGAACGGAACCGCCACGGAAACTGACCTTACTAATAACGATGGCGTGGCAACGTCTTCCACCATCACCGCCAATTCGGTTGGCGGCACTTATACGGTGATGGCCACTGTCTCCGGGGCGCCATCCCCGGTCAGTTTCAGTCTGACTAATATCCCCGTCACTGCGTACTCCTTTTACATGAGCGGAGAGGACGCCAGTAATGGGTACTATGCCCTCGCAGGTTCGGTGCTCGTTGATCCCACCGGAAATGTGCTTGGAGGCGAACAAGATTACAACGATGGAGGTTTTGGCTATGCCTCCCCTGAGCCAAAAGGCGACGAGATCACCGGGGGAACGCTGACGTTTCCTTCTGGTGCCCCTTCCGGGCAAGCGACTCTCACCTTGAACACGAATAATTCAAGTTTGGGTATCAACGCTAACGGAACCGAGGTCTTCGGTGTTCAGTTTGTGAATTCCAGCCACGCTCTAATTATGCAATTCGATGGGTTTGCGACTTCAAGCGGCAGCATGGATGTTCAGACTCTCCCCAGCCCCCTCAGCGGCTCGTATGCCTTCGCCCTATCTGGCTTTGATTCTGCCGATACATCCGTAGCTTATGGTGGGGTTTTCTCGATCAATGGAGGTACCCTCTCGAATGGAATCTTGGATATTAATGATTCCGATAACGTTGGGGTGACGACCGGGGCGGCCTTTACTGGTACGGTCTCAGCCGCGGATTCTTACGGACGAGGCACGATTAAAGGAATCAAAATTGGGGGAACTGCGGTTTCGCTGAACTACTATATTGTGGGACCAGAAGTAATTCGTCTCATTGATGTAGACGTCAATACGGACTCCGCGCTCGGCTCCGCGTTCGGCCAAGGCACGGGAACCTTCGATAACGCATCCCTCGGATCGTCCGTGCTGGCCATTGCGGGCAACCAACTTGCCCAGTACGGAGCGTTAGGCCAGTTCACTACGAGCAATACGTCTTCATCGCCCTCCGACTTTTCCGGTGTTGGGGATGACAGTGAACCGGGTAATGGCATTCTTACCTCGCAGGCTTCCAAAATTACCGGCAGCTATTCTATTGGCGGAAACGGATATGGCAGCCTGACGTTCAACACCACGAACAGCAATTACCCTGGGCTGGGCGACATTACAACCCTTGGTATATACATGACAGATCCAGCGCTGAATCTGAACGATCCCAGCAACCCGACTGGTGGAGGAGGCGCGCTGGTGGTGGATCTGGATTCCGGGGCATCGGGCAGCCCAGCTCTTCCGGGAGGCATGGGAGTCATCATTCCGCAAACCGACGCCGCCACTGCTGCCGCGGACTTCGCGGGGAACTACGCAGTTGGATGGCAGAATTTCGACAATGAGGGATGCGTGTGCGAGTTCGACATGCTAACGCAAGGAACTATGGTTGCAAGCGGGAGCTTGAATCTCAGCGGTCTGGTGAGCGATCCATTCTTCTCTCTGGGAACTCCTGACGCGACGAGTTCCGGCGATACGTTTGTGGGGGCTCCGCTCGCGGACCCGAAAAATCCTGGACGCTACACCATGCTCACCCGAAAAGATTCCATTGCGACTGTAATCGACGGATCAGCCGGACCCAACTTCGACACGGTTATCTACCAGGCCAGCGGCGGTCAGTTGTATTGGATGGACTATGACAGCAATTTAACCACGGTATCGGTAGGACCTCTGGAGCAGCAAGGGTCGCTGACCAGCCTGCCTGCCCGGCAGGGAACGGCCATGAAAGGCAAATCGAACCGCAGGCGATAATCGATTCCTGGGCTGCTAGAATTCCTTCAGGCATGGCAGCGTTTCATACTCCCGCTCCTTCCCGCACCATCTTCCACGTAGACATGGATGCATTCTTCGTGTCGGTGGAGGAGTTGTACGATCCCTCGCTCAAAGGCAAGCCAGTCGTGGTCGGCGGACAACGTCATGAGCGTGGAGTGGTCTCGGCGGCTTCGTATGCGGCGCGCAAGTTTGGAGTGCATTCAGCAATGCCGCTGCGAACTGCGGCAAAGCTTTGTCCGCAGGCGATTTTTGTCGACGGCCATCCGGAGCGATATCGCGAGTGCTCCGAAAAAGTGTACATAGTGTTGACCACATTTTCACCGCAAGTGGAAATGGCTTCAATTGATGAAGCGTATCTTGACATGACCGGCACAGCGCGATTGCATGGGCCTCCGCTCAGGGCGGCGCACAAATTGCATCAGCTGATGAAGGAAAAAACCCGGTTGAATTGTTCGGTTGGCATCGGATCATCAAGACTAATTGCGAAGGTTTCTTCCGCGCAAGCCAAGCCGAATGGCGTGCTCTGGATTGTTTCGGGAGAGGAAGCCAAATTTCTAGCACCGCTCGATGTCCGCGAAATCCCTGGTGTAGGCAAAGTGATGGAGAGCCGTCTTCATGGGCTGGGGATTAAGAAAGTTGGAGACCTCGCTCGGCTAGAGGAAGCGGACCTGGAGGAACGCTTCGGCAAATGGGGTCTGGCGCTGGCGGGCAAAGCTCGTGGCGAGGACGCTGGCGGGTGGTTCGATGCGGAAGTGGGTGCCGATACGGCGGCAAAATCCATCAGCCACGAGCATACGTATAACGAGGATACCGACGATGAGAGTCAGCTAGAGGCCACATTGATGCGGCTCTCGGAGATGGTGGGTCGGCGACTGAGAGAGTCGAGCTTCCATGCTCGAACCGTTCAACTCAAGTTGCGCTACACGGATTTCACGACCATCACGCGCGCTCATTCGTTGCCGGTGCCTACGCAACTTGACGGCGAGATATTTTCGCAAGTGCGTCTCTTGTTTCGTAGGAACTGGAAACCCGGCCGCCAGGTAAGGCTGCTGGGAGTTCAAGCTTCATCGTTTGAAGCGCAAGCCGAACAGATCAGCTTGCTCGAAGGAGGCCGCCAACAGCGATGGAAAGATGCTCTGGCTGCGGCTGATCGCTTGCGAGATAAGTTTGGCGAGTCGAGTGTAAAGCTGGCTGCGGGGATGCGAGGGAACTTCCGCGAGCGAACTCATGAAAACCCGGCAGGGCTGCCGGGCAAAGGTCAGACCAAAGCGAAGTAGGTTGACAGAAGTTGACCCTCACCCACTCTACAAACTAAGATTTGGCGTCCTTCTTTGTCCATACACTCGCAGGAGTACACAATGCGCAAACTGTTTCCGACGTTGCTCGTCTGGACCTGTTTCTCCATCTACTTAACTTCGCTCGTGGCTCTTGGCCAAAGCGATCCGCCGCTATTGCTGCGCTTTCCGAGTGTCAGCAAGACGCAGATTGTTTTCGTTTACGGCGGAGATTTATGGACCGTAGGCCGCGACGGAGGCGATGCGCGGCGGCTGACCTCCGGAGTGGGAGTGGAGACGGTGCCGAGCTTTTCACCCGATGGGACAAGGATCGCCTTTACCGGCGAGTACGACGGGAATCGCGATGTATATGTAGTCGCGGCTACGGGTGGGGTGCCGCGGCGGCTTACGTTTCATCCGGCGGAAGAAGACGTTGTAGGTTGGACGCCCGACGGCAAGAGTATCTTATTCACTTCATGGGGAAACAGTTTTCGGCATTTTGAAGAGCAGCTCTACACGGTGCCAGTGGAAGGAGGATTCCCGACGAAGCTGCCACTTCCCATCGCCGCAGAATCATCGTTCTCGGCCGACGGGAAGTACCTGGCCTATGTGCCGCACATGCAGTGGCAGCAGGCATGGAAGCGCTATCACGGTGGGCAAACCACGCCCATCTGGATTGCCGATCTCAGGGATTCGAGTGTGGTGAAACTTCCCCGCGAAAATTCGAACGATCATTTTCCCATGTGGATGGGGGATACCGTCTATTTTCTTTCAGACCGGAGCGGACCCGTCAGCTTGTTTGCTTATGACACGAAAAGCAAGCAAGTATCGGAGGCGTTGCATAACGATGGCTTGGATTTTAAGACCGCTTCAGCCGGGCCCGGCGCTATCGTTATCGAGCAGTTCGGCGCGATCAAGCTCTACGATGTGAACACTCATCAGACGAAGAACATTTCGATTCGTGTGAGCGGGGATCTGGAGGCGGTAAGGCCACACTTCGCGAAGGTCGAACCCAAACGCATCCAGAATTTCGGAATTTCCCCGACCGGTGCACGTGCGGTGTTTGAAGCGTGGGGGGAAATCTTTACTGTGCCGACCGATAAGGGCGATATACGAAATCTGACGCGCAGTCCTGCAGTTGCCGATCGTGATCCCGCGTGGTCGCCAGACGGAAAGTCGATCGCCTATTTTTCTGATGAGCGAGGCGAGTATGAACTGTGCATTCGCGGACAAAATGGTTTGGGAGAGGTGCGGCACATCAGCTTAGGCAATCCGCCGTCGTTTTTCTACACTCCCACATGGTCCCCAGACAGCAAGAAGATTGCTTATTCCGACAAGCGTTTGAATTTGTGGTACGTGGATCTCGACAACCCTCAGCCGAAGTTAGTGGATACCGATTATTTCGGAGGCTTTGCCGCAACCCAATTTAGCCAGACCTGGACTCCGGACAGCAAGTGGATCGCATACACCAGGCAGCTGCCCAGTGGACTTCACGCTGTGTTTGCCTATTCGCTGGATCAAGGCAAGACGTCGCAAATTACCGACGGGATGAGTGACGCGCAGTACCCGGCTTTTGATAAGAACGGAAAATATCTGTATTTCACCGCTTCGACGGATACGGCATTGGCGACCGCTGGGCTCGATATGTCGAGCGATGAGCATCGCATTTCGCGGAGCGTTTATATCGCAGTCTTGAGCAAAGACTTGCCGTCCCCGTTGGCACCGGAAAGCGACGAGGAAAAACCAGGGGACGTCGACAAGGACAAATCTGCCGCCAAGGACACAGGCAAAGACATTAAGAGAAGTGACAAGATAGCTGCCGACAAAAAAGATGGAAAAGACGAAAAGGATAAGGACAAGAAGGAAGAGCCTGTCGTGGTCAAGATCGACCTTGAAGGAATCGGCCAGCGGATACTCTCGTTGCCGATTCCGGGAAAGAATTACGCCAACTTGATCGCGGGAAAATCAGGAATTCTATTCCTGGCTGAAGGCCCCATGGTAATGACCGAGGCCGATCAGGAAAATCCGCCGTTGACCATCCAAAAGTTTGATCTGAGCAAGAGGAAGGTGGATAAGTGGATTGAGGAGGCCAACGATTACGCGGTTTCGTTCGACGGCGAGAAGATTCTCTACCGCAAGGGCGAAGCGTGGTCGACGGCTTCAGCGGAGGAGGCGCCCAACGCGAGTGGTCCGCCCAAGCCGGGTCTGGGCCCGCTTAAGCTCGATGATTGGAAAGTTTACGTAGAGCCGCGGGCCATGTGGAAACAGATTTATGACGAGACCTGGCGTATTGAGCGCGACTTTTTCTACGATCCGCATTACCATGGCCTCGATCTCGAAAAAGTGAAAAAGAAGTATGAGCCGTATCTGGATGGGATCGCCTCCCGCGAGGAACTTACGTACCTGTTTGAGGAGTGTCTCGGCGAAATGACAGTGGGACATATGTTCGTCGGCGGAGGCGAAGAGCCGGAGACGAAGAAAGTGAAAGGCGGATTGCTGGGTGCCGACTACAGTCTGGAGAATGGCCGCTACCGCATCGTAAAGGTGTATGACGGAGAAAACTGGAACCCAGGGTTGCAGGCACCGTTGACGCAACCGGGAGTCAACGCCAAAGTGAGCGACTACATTTTGTCGGTCAACGGCCGCGAGCTCCACTCGCAGGACAACATTTATAGCTTCTTCGAAGAAACAGCAGGCAAGCAGGTGGTGTTGAAAATTGGGCCCACTCCAGATGGCAAGGATTCCCGTGAAGTTACAGTGGTGCCGGTAGAGAGCGAAGAAGGTTTGCGTCACCGGGATTGGATCGAAAGCAATCGCCGCAAGGTCGATAAAGCGACTGGTGGCCGTGTTGGCTACGTTTACGTTCCGAACACCGGAGGCGGAGGATATACCAGCTTCAATCGCTACTTCTTCTCGCAAGTGGGAAAAGAAGCGGTAATTATCGACGAGAGATTCAACGAGGGCGGGCAGTTGGCGGACTACATCATCGACTACTTACGGCGACCGATGATGAGCAAAGTAGTGACGCGCGAAGGCCACGACTGGTCGAGTCCCTCGGAGGCAATCTACGGACCGAAAGTGATGCTCATCAATGAAATGTCGGGTTCAGGAGGAGACGCGCTGCCATGGTACTTCCGCAAAGCTGGACTCGGGCCGCTCATCGGGAAGAGAACCTGGGGCGGGTTGGTTGGAATTGGAGGCTATCCGGAGCTTATCGATGGCGGTCATGTCACCGCGCCGAGAGCCGCTATCTACGGGCTCAACGGCGATTGGGAGGTCGAGAACCATGGTGTGGCTCCGGACATTGAAGTTGAGCTCGATCCTGCCGCGTATCGACAGGGCCACGATGCGCAGCTTGACAAAGCGGTCGAAGTCATAATGCAAGAGTTGAAGGAACATCCCCTGCCGCAATATCAGAGGCCGCCTTACCCGAATTACCACGAGAAGGATAGTTTGGGAACGAAATAACTATTGCATAAAAGACGCGAGCCGGATCCAGAAAAGTCTTCCGGAATCCGGCCTCGTCTTATTGCAACTTGATCCAGCGGTTAGTTCGTTGTGGGCGAATTGGCGGTAGCCGTGGTAGGCGCCGCGGGCATGGTTGTTGTACCGTAGCGCGCCAAACGCGGAAAGAACGGCGTAACCTCGAAGGGCATCTTATCGCGAGCCGAGGTGATTGCGACCGGAGCGGATCTCACCATTTCTGCTCTGTCATCCCAAGGACTTATTTTCACTCTGCCGCCGAGTGGCAGAGCTGCAACCTGATTGAGCTTCGCGTTGTCGAGAGCCGGGCCTTGCGTGGAAAGTGCCGCCAGGCGGGTGACGGTCCCATTCTCCGCCAGCGGGTTGCCAAGATGCGTGGTTAACAGAGCGTTTAACTGGGGAGCGCGAGCCTGCAGGGCTTTCAAAAATAAGCCAACATTGTCCAATTTCTGCGCGTAGGGCGAGTTCTTTAATAGTTCGATGGCCTTCTTGTCCGCAGCCGCTTCTTCTTCCGGGATGTGCTTGAACCCGAGATTGCTGTAGGTGGAATCGTCAGAAAAGAGCATGCGGTCGTTGAACGCGTATCTGCTGCCTAAATTGTGGCCGAGCACAATGTGCGCCAGTTCATGGGACAGGATGGCAGCGAGACTGGCTTCGTCGGGCAGTACATCGATTAATCCGCGGCTGATTACGATGGTATTCCCCACACTGAAGGTTTCGAGTGGCGACGTGAGCAACACCCGGGTGCGAACCGGTCGCGGCAAGTCGATGTTATTTGTGACCTCGAGATTATTGACGACGGTTTGCAGAATGCGATCCACGTCGCCTTCGGGCGCAAGCAAGCCCGCGCTCGTAAGGCGGTCCACAACGTTATCTTCGGCCTGTTGCTGCCAGACTCGCTCAGCTTGTAAGGGAGAAGCGTCCTGTGTGGAGGAGCTTTCATCTTTCACGCTATCCACGCGGATCTGCGTGAGATCGTCCTCCTGGCCTTCTTTCTTTAAGTCGTAGCCCCAGATGCGGGTCTGTGCCTTGAATGCAAGTTTGTTTTTGACTCCGGCGCTAAAGTCGCCTTCCTCGCTATAGATGTATGCGGGAACCCAGTAGCCGGGAATCAGATTGAGGCGCCAACTATCCATGTGGAAAAAATAAGTGTTGTGCGGAGCTGCGGTATAGGTGCCGTTGAGGCGAACAATATTGAAATCCTGATCTTCCACCCAGACGCGGCCTAAAAAGCGTCCCTTGCCGGAATCCTTTTTTGGCATGACGTCGAATACGAGACAGCGGATGTCGCCGAGAAATTCACGCCGGACATAATGGAATTCATAATGATCACGATCAAAATCCGCGCGGTCGGCGTATACCATCCAGGAGAACCCGAGCGGCTGATACTGCACCTTGAAGAGTTTATTGAAGCCACCCATCAGGCGAGTTTCCATACCCTTGTCTTGTTCTTTCAAATAATCCTTGCGATCGACGCTTTCGCCCATATCCATTCGGCCGAGAAAATAATGATCCTCACTGGGGACCGGTCCAAGTTGCGGATCGGCGGTCAGATTCTGCAGATAGGTTTCAACCACAGGCGTGCGGACGGTAAGAACTTTCATGAGGCCGTGTTCGCGCTCAATGAAGCGATCGACAACTTGATCCATGGTAGTCGGCTGCGGAAGCGCCGAGGCTAAAGGCGTCGGTGCTATGCCCGCCGACGATGAAGCCGGCGAGGATTGAGCGGCCGCGCTTGTTCCTACCAACACTGCGGCCGTAAACATCCACTTCGAAGTGCGCATGACTTTCTCTCCGATACGGGGTCGCGGACTGAATCTTTAAAGGATTCTCTAATGCCAGGGTCTCAGTACGCCATCTGGAATATGACGTGAACTACCGCAGTCGAATCCACCGGAACGCCCATACGCAGGGCGGGTTTGAATCTCATCTTGTTGGCGGCTGCCACGGCTGCATCGTCCAAGCCATGACCAAGACCTCGTACGACGCGATTTACGTGCAGCGTTCCGTTGGCGCCGAACAAAACTTCCAACAAAACTTCGCCTTCCAGCCGCAGCCTGCGGGCTTCGTCGGTGTAGACCGGTTGTGGCTTGGAAATGATTTCGACCGGAGTCGTAGCCGGTCCGGCTTCTAGTTGCGCCAGCTTGGGTCCACCTTGCACCACCTGCTCGGACCCGAATCCGCCGGTCGAAATGCCACCGCCGTGGCTATCCGTTTTGCCAGTTGCGATACCGCTGCCGAAGTCTGCACTGGCCACTGTGCCTTTAATGCCTTTGGCCCCACGCGACCCATTGCCTTGGCCTGCGCCTACAGGCATATCGAATCCGCCCGCCTGTGCCGCATAGAGTTTCGCTGCTTGCTTGCCCGTACCTTGCAATCCATTAGGATCGCCAAAGCCTCCGGTTTGTACTTTTTGCACGGCGACACTCACAGTCGGCGCAATCGAGCTTGCGGCAAAATCTCCAGTATGCAAAAGCTTTGGAGCGGGTGCGCTTTCCATTTTGATCTGAGGGGTGGCGGACTGGCTGATCACAACATTCGGTGCTTCCACGGGTTCTGGAGCGATTACGCGATGAACTTGTTGTGGCACTACTAGCTTAGGCGCTTCAAAAATCTGCGGCGGCACGAGCTTTACTTTCAACATTGGCTTCGGCTGCACCGGCTCGGCCTCGGGCCGCCTTGCGGGAGTGGGGATCAATTCCACGACTCGATACTGTTTTAATTGAATGCTCTCTGGAAACAACAGGCTCAAATTCACCAGAACGAAAGTGGCCAGCACGATGAAACCGTAGCTGATGGCAAGGGCGCGCCTATCGACCTTCCGCTCTGGCAAGATGCTGAGCTGAAAACAGTCTTTGGGCGAAGCTGGTTTGGGCAGAGCGAACTCAGATAAAGCTTGTTGTGACGTAGCCATGTATGAACTCCAAGGGGATCGAGGCCGAGGGAGTCGGCCAAGATTGGAGTTTTCACATTAAGGGAGAAAGGACAGGGGGTAAATGTGTCAACGGCTCCTGACCTAAAGTAACGGCCTTGGATCACTAATGGGAAACTTGCCGGGAGGAGCGGATTGCATGATCATGTCCCCCTTCTTCCACTGTGGTGAAACCAGGCAAACACTGGCGTGCCAGCCAAGATTACGAGTAGGCCGTAAAACGAGTTCGGCCAGTTTTCCCGGAACGTGTAATAGAGAAGGACAGCTGCGGCAGCGATAAACAGCGCCGGGACGGCGGGATAGCCCAGCACGCGATAAGGCCTTGTCGCTTCTGGATCGCGCCAGCGAAAGACGAAGATGGTACTGCCTGCGATCATATAGAAGAGCCATTCCGCAAATATGGCGAGCGAAAAAAGCTGGCGAAAATTTCCGCCCAGTAGCAATAGAATGATGGACAAAATCGCCTGCACCACGATTGCTGCCGAGGGCGTGTGAAACCGGGGATGCACTTCGGCGAGGGCGCGAAAAAAATATCTGTCACGCGCCATGGCGAAGGGCACGCGAGCGCCGCTCATGATCGTACCGTTCAGCGTGACCAGCATGGAAACCGCCATGCCAATGGATACGATGACTGCGCCCCGGTAACCCATGACCATTGCCACCGCATCCGATGCTGGCCTCTGCGACATGGCAATCACACTTGCCGGCAAAACATATTGCACGCCGGCGTTCACCAGCACATAGAGGACTCCAACGGTTGCCACGCCTGCGATAAGTGCAATGGGAATATTTCGCCCCGGGTGTTTTACCTCGCCAGCAACCATGTTGAGATCGTTCCATCCGTCATACGCCCACAGCGCCGCAACAAGGGCGGCCATGAAACCCGCGATGCCCCCTTTTGCGCCGGTAAACGTTCCGGCAAAGTTGCTCCAGCCCCGCCCGGTCATCCCGTTGGCCGAACTGAAGCAGACAATCACGATGCCAAGAATGATGGCGACTTTTAACATCGTGAATACGAGCTGAAACTCCCCCGCCTTCTTCACGCCCAAATAATTCAGAAGAGAAATCAAGATCGCCGCCGAGATCGCAACCACTTGTCCCCAGGTCACGGCGAAGGAATGAAGGAAACTATTGACTGAGGAAACATTTTCCGACAAAAAGGAAAGTACCGAGAAGGTGCCCAGAATTCGAACCAGCCCGGTCGCGATGGTGGCGATCGAGGCAGGCTTGGCGATTACAAACCACGTCCATCCGTAGAGAAAACCGCCGAGGGGGCCGTAGGCGTCGCGGACATAAACGTATTCACCGCCGGCCTGCGGCTTCATAGCGCCTAGTTCGGCGTAAGTGAGAGCTCCGAAGAACGACAACAGCCCACCCACCAACCATGCCAGATAGACCAACTTTGCGGAGCCCACAGCCTGCATCATTTCCGCGGGAACCAAAAAGATCCCGCTGCCAATGATGGTCCCCACCACAATAGCGGAGGCGTGATTGACGCCGAGATCGCGGGCCAGTTCTGGTCGGGTGGAGCTTGGCTTAATCAACGGTGGCATGCCGGAGTGTGCCAGTATACGTCAGGTTCTTGAGCTCGAATGGGTTTGGGCCTGCGAAATCGAACTGGCTGTGTATCCTACGGCAAACGTTACCGCCGTTCCAATCATTACCCACCAAGTCCATGGCACGTGCGATCCCCATAGATATAACTCGGTACCAAAACCAAACAGCATGCCGATGATGGCACCGCGCTGATTGGCGCGCGCGGTCAATACGCCTAACAAAAAAACTCCAAGCAACGCACCGTAGGCTACGGAAGCAATCTGCAGTCCTACTTCGATCACACGTCCTACTTTGTGTAGCGAAAGCACCGCGATCGCGAAGAGTAGAAATGCCCAAAGAAATGTGGAGGCTCGCGAGACTCGCATCTTTGTGCGTTCGTCAGCAAACGGGCGGAAACGAATATAGAAATCCATGACCGAACTCGATGACAAAGCGTTTAGCGCCGCACTCAGATTGGACATCGCGGCAGCCAGAATTGCGGCGATGAGAAGTCCCGAAAATCCATGTGGCATGCGGCTCACGATGAAGGTGGGATAAATCCGGTCCGGTTTTCCGAAACTGGCGGAGGGTGCGCGATAGTAGGCCCACAGCATGATGCCCAGCAGCAGAAAAAGCGCGAACTGAAACAGGATTGCTACGCCGCTGGAAAGCAGCGCCGCCACCGATTGTTTCTGGCTGCGCGCTGCCAGGAGCCGCTGCACGATGAGTTGGTCGGTCCCATGACTTGCGGTGGTGAGAAAAGTTCCGCCGATCAGTCCCGCCCAGAACGTGTAGGGGATCCAGATGCTGGGGGTGAAGTCGAACATTCGCAGCTTGCCCGCAGTCGCAGCAGCGGAATGGATCGCGCTCCATCCTCCGGGAACAAGATGCAGGATCGTCCACAGACCGACCAGTGTTCCTCCTACATAAATGAAGGTCTGGACCACGTCGGTCCATATGACGGCGGCCAAACCGCCTTCGAAGGTATAAACGAGAGTCAATATCGTTATGATTGCGATGGAAGCGACTTCTCCAGTTCCGAGCGCGATGGCGATCACAATCGAAACGGCATAGACTCGGACCCCCTCCGCGGCCGTGCGAGTGACTAAGAACAATCCCGCAGTGACGGAACGCAAGCCTCGTCCAAAGCGGCGTTCGATCAACTCATAAGCGGTATAGAGCTCGCCTCTAAAATAGTGTGGCAACAGCAGAAAGCTGATCACAACCCGGCCCACCAGGTAACCCATCACGACCTGCAGGAAGGTAAAGTTTGTGTCATAGGCGAGTCCGGGGATGCTGATGATGGTAAGAGTGCTGGTTTCCGCGGCAACAATAGATAGTGAAATTGCCCACCATGGAATATCGCGTCCCGCAAGAAAGTAATCGCGAAGCGAGCGATGTCGCTTACGAAAGCGGAGCCCGAATAAAGTAATGCCAATTAAGTAGAGCGCGATAATCGCCAGATCAAGTTTGTCGAGGCCCATGGGTCCTGCCGTTTACGTCAGCAATTATGGGCGTAGTTTCGTTTTACTGCGAGTGAGAGTCTGAGAACCTCCAGGCCGACCCAACGGGGGGAGCGCGAGGACTTCCTGTGATAGAAATACTCTCGTGACGTACTATCTTGGTCTTGACGGCGGAGGGAGCAAGACGACTTGCGTCATTGGCAATGATTCGGTTTTACTAGGTTCGGCCGTTTCGGGACCGAGCAACATCACTCGCGTGGGAGAAGAAGGAGCGCGAAAATCGCTCCACCAGGCAATACTCGAAGCTTGCGCTGCGGCGAAGATCGCCCCGTCGCAACTTCGGAGTTCCTGCATTGGAGCGGCCGGGGCGGGCCGTGAAGACAGCGCGGCTGCAGTTCGCCGGATAGTTGCGGAAGTGATTCCCGGCCATATCGAAGTAGTCGGTGATATGCAGGTCGCGCTGCACGCCGCCTTTGGCCAGGGGCCGGGCGTCATTGTGGTCGCGGGCACAGGTTCGATCGCATACGGTCGCGACGTACGGGGAAAAACGGCGCGCGCAGGAGGCTGGGGCTTTGCTATTTCCGATGAAGGCTCGGCGCATTGGATCGGGCGAACCGCCATCGCAGAGCTCTTGCGGTTGCAGGATGAAGCTTGCAATGATCGGCTAGACCCGCAGTCCTCGCAGCTCTTCCAGGAGCTGAAAGACATCTGGAAAGTAGATACGCTCGAACGATTAGCCAGCAGGGCCAACGCCTCTCCAGATTTTGCCGTGCTGTTGCCGGCAATCAACTCCGCAGCCGCCGCCGGGGATGCAATCGCGCGGAGAATCTTCTCGCAATCCGCCACAGAGCTCGCCCGGCTCGCGGCGTTGGTATTGAATAAGTTATTCAAGGATGATGATACGCAGCGCGCAATTCCGCTAGCGATGGTTGGGGGCGTATTTCGTCATTGTGCGACGGTTCGACAATTCTTTTTGGATGAAGTTCGAAAGTTGAATCGCCCGGTCGAAGTTAAACCGCATGTAGTCCAGCCGGTCTATGGGGCACTCGCTATGGCCCGCGATGGTATATCAACAATCGCGGTTACTACTGCACCCGGCCGCAACCCGGCTTGAGCGGCGCTGTGTAGAATACTTCATCCAATTTCACGGAGAGCGATTATGAAGCGATCTTTGCTGCTGTTAGTGGTGGCATTGCTGCCTGCATTCGTGGCGATTCGCGGTACTCAGGCCTTAGCCCAAAGCAAAATCACTGCTGACACATTGCGGAAGATGGAAGCCGACTTCATGAAGTCCGCAGCAGAACACGGATCAGCGGGATACATGTCCTTCTACGCCGAAGATGCTGCTGAACTTCCCAACGGTGCCGATACAATTCAAGGAAAAGTGAACATTGCGAAGGGGATGGGCTTTCTTGATGACAAGAATAACCGTCTCACATGGTCGCCTGTCGGCGCCGATATTTCTTCCTCAGGCGATCTGGGTTATACCTACGGGACTTTCGAGTTTCGCTCTTTGGGGAAAGATGGGAAGCCCGCCTTACAGCGCGGCAAGTACACCAGCATCTGGAAGAAGCAGCGCGACGGCAGTTGGAAGGTTGTGCTCGACATGGGAAATACAAGCTCCGCCTCGTCGCAATAAAGCGATTATTTTCGGAAATGGGTGCTGATCGCTTCGGCCTGCACCCGGGTTACGACTGCGGAAAGCGCCGCCGCATCCGCCTGCCTGACTGCCTGAAGACTGCCAAAATGCTCCAGAAGACGCCGAGTGGTACTCTCGCCTACTCCTGGAATTTCCCTCAGTTCAGTGGATCGATCCCGCATCTGGCGGCGTTTGCGGTGGAAGGTTACGGCGAATCGGTGGGCTTCATCACGAATCAATTGAATCAAGTGCAGTACCGGCGAGTGATGGTCTAGAGCGATGGGATCTTTTTCCTGACCGTAGACGTAGAGAATCTCTTCGCGCTTGGCAATCGACGCCAGCGGCTGGTTTATGATATCGAGTGCCTCGATCGCAGTCGCGGCGGCATGGAGTTGGCCTAATCCGCCATCGATCAGGACCACGCTCGGCATCGGCCTTTCCTCCTGCAATACGCGTCTATAGCGGCGCGTTACTACCTCTCGCATTGAAGCGAAATCATCGACGCCCTCGACGGTGCGGATGATGAATTTACGATAATCCGACTTCTTCATTTTGCCGTCTTCCCACACCACCATCGAGGCCACGGTTTCCGCGCCCTGGATATGAGAGATGTCGAAGCACTCGATACGCCTGGGCAACTCGGGTGTGCCGAGCACCTCCTGCAGTTCCTCCTGAATGGCCCGGGCATTTGGCTTAAGGACGCGGAAGCGCTGATCGTAAGATTGTTTTGCATTAGTGCCGGCAAGATCGATGAGGGCACGTTTGTCGCCCCGCTGGGGAACCAGGATGTGGACGCGTGGAGCACGAGTATCGCCGGGCGCGACCTGATCCGAGAGCAGGTCTTCCAGAGTTTCGCGATCTTCGAAATCCACGGGCACGTAAAGGTTACGCGGTACATAAGGTTGAGCGATGTAGAGCTGTTTGAGCAAGGCGGAAAAGAATTCGCCCGGGGAAAAGCCGCCAGAGGAAAGGTTGTTGGTGGACGCGTCATCGGCAACGACTTCCGGGATATTGTGCGTAGCGTTCGGGTTTGAAACACGGTACCCTGGGACGCTGCTTGCCACGTTTTTATCCAAAGCAGTTTCAAGCTCCGGCAATTCCAATTCCGGCAAATCCTCCCAGAAGAATTCCCGACGATCGAGAATTCGTCCGGCGCGCATGTGGAATAGGTTCACCGCCAACATGCCGTTTTCGCAGTGATATCCGAAGACATCGGCATCATCACCCTCCGCTGCGGCGATGCGTTGGCGTTCCTGCAACTGTTCAACGGTCGCAACCAGATCGCGATAACGCGCAGCCCGCTCGTATTCTTCCGACGCAGCCGCTTGCTCCATTCGATCATGCAAGGACCGGGATAAGTCCGTGGGACGGCCTTCAAGAAATAGCTTCACGTCATGAACCGACTCCTGATAACTCTCGGGCGTGGTCATATCCTGCACGCATGGGCCGAGGCAGCGCTTGATGTAGTACTGAAGGCAAGGGCGATTGTGAAATCGCGTGAGATCCACTTTGCAGGAAGGAATCAAGAAATTACGATGAATCAGGTCGACGATGCGATAGGCGAGGTTTGCTGGGAAGTAGGGGCCGTAGTACGAGCTGCCGTCCTTGCGCAGGCGACGAGTGACATAAACGCGCGGCCAACGCTCACCCAGCGTGAGCTTTATGTAGGGATATGTCTTGTCATCACGGAGCAGAATGTTAAAGCGCGGCTTGCGCTTTTTGATCAGGTTGTCCTCGAGCGCCAGCGCCTCTTTGTTATTGCGGACCACAATGTAATCCACGTCTACCGCTTCGCGCACCAGCGTGCCGGTCTTTGAATCTTCCCATCGTCCCTCGTGAAAGTAGCTGGCGACCCGGCTACGAAGGTTCTTTGCTTTCCCCACATAAATGACTTCGCCTTCGGCGTTTTTGTAGAGATAAACACCGGGCTCGGTGGGAATGGTACGAATTTTTTGTAGAAGATCCATTTTGCAGAAGATTCAGGCTGGGGGCTTAGTTATTCTATTAGATGAGTGACACGGCTAATTTGCTCCATGGGGGCGCGAGCTCGCTAATTTGCTGCTTTCAGGCGCGTTGAGAAAATCAGCCCGATTAGAACTCAATTCCCCGCGAAAAACGAGTCGCGAGAATTGGCAATTGTTTGCGTATAAAATTTCCCTGACTCATGTGCGGTTTGCCCTCTCCCAGTCGCGCTGGTTAGTACTGTCGATACAGGGGGGGATGCAAATCGCTGAAAACGTATATACTTATGGTGCCGGTTCCGATAAGGGAAACTGGCATCCCCCGTGCAAAGTACCAGGGGGCGAAAGGCAAATAACCGCCTCTCGGGGCTAATGCATCAAAAGATAGCGCGCGGAATTCCCAGTTGCGCCCGAGACGATGAAAGAAGGAGCCTCTTCACTATGAATCGCACTTCGTTACTGAACCGCAGTGGCTTTGTGAATCGCGCTGGGATAGTCATTCTAATGGCGACCAGCATCGCGGCAACCATCGGTTGCGCCAGCAAAAATTATGTAAAACAGCAGACGACGCCGCTCATCAACAAGACGAACGAGTTGGATGACATGACGGCGAAGAACAGCAAGGACATCAAAGATGTGGATGCTCGCGCTCAGGCTGGCATTCAAGCGGTGAACGTAAAAACCGCCGAGGTCGACCAAAAAGCGCAGACTGCCGGACAGAACGCCGCCTCAGCCCAACAGATGGCGGATGCCGCCAACGGCCGCGTCGGGGTGCTGACGAACACGGTTGCGAATCTGGATAACTATCGCCCCGTGGCCGAAACATCCGTGAAGTTTGGATTCAATCGGGACAACCTTACACAGCAGTCCCAGGATGCTCTTGACCAAATGGCCGGGAACATCGCGAGCACGAAGGGTTACATCATTACGCTCGAGGGAAGTACTGACTCCGTGGGATCGGCCGAATACAACTACGACTTGAGCCAGCGACGGGCGAACTCCGTGATTCAGTATCTTGCAACGAAGTACAACGTGCCTGCCCACAAAATTTATGTAATCGGACTCGGCAAAGACAAGCCGATTGATTCCAATAAAACCAAGGAGGGACGTGCGGATAATCGGCGCGTGGATGTTCGCCTAATGACTAACACCGTCGGCGATACGAATCAACCGGCAACGCCCTCGACGACTGGACAGAACAACCCCTCTTCCATGTAAGTTATAAGTTAGGATCCCTCAATACGAAGGGACTTGTAGCAGGCCGCTCAATCCTCCCCCTGAGCGGCCTCTTTTTATGTCTGCTGATTCGACTGAACAATAAGACAGCTTAAACGAGTTAGCGGTAAAATTAGAATCATGCGAAGCTGGTTATGCATTTTTGTCCTGCTAGCGCTGGGCGCTGCGTCCTGGGCACAGCAGGATGGATCGCAAGAGACTTCTCCAACCCCAGCCACTGCTCCAGCGAATTCTTCGAAGCAAGAGTCTTCCGGTGCAAAGCCCGCAGATCAGGCCAGTTCACCGGACCTGTCGCCTCCGCGTTCTGATCGTGTGCGAGCGCAGGATCTGGGATCGAGTGGAGGGGAGAGTTCGAGCAAGGACACGCAGACGGATTTGAGTCCGCCGGAAGACGATGCCAAGATTCACCCGAAAAGTTCGTCTGCCGTGGCGGAAGCTGAAGCGGGGATTTCTAGCGACGGGATCACGGAATTTCACACCTGGAATCCGCACGAGGCGGCGAAGAGCATCGAAGTCGGAGACTTTTATTTCAAGCGGAAAAATTACCGCGCGGCCGAGGGTCGCTATCGTGATGCGCTGGGATACAAGGAAAACGATGCGGTGGCTACAATCCGATTGGCCATCTGCCTGGAAAAGCTCGGCGTTTTCGATGATGCGCGGGCCGAGTATGAAAGCTACCTAAAGATTTTGCCGCACGGACCAGAGGCAGAACAGGCGCAGAAAGCCATTGAGCGGCTGAAGAGCGAAGCGGCGAAGTCTCAATAGTATAAAGGTCAGTCGGCCCGGAATGAACTAGAAAACCGTGAACTGAAGCATTACGCCGGCTTATTTCTCCACTCTGACGAAGTCTCCGATCGACGCATTCACGATGACGGCTAGCTTCGCATTATCGCGATCCGCGCCATAAATCACGTGCCAGATTAGTTGGTTAGTATTGTGATTCCAATCGCATATATAGATTACCGGCGTGGCGGGATCTTTCTCGAGGATTTTATCTCCACCATGCTTTTGAGCGACGGCAAAAGCTTGATCGGAATCGATCTTGAGGAAAGCGGGATCGAATACCTGCGTCGAGGCATTGCTCGGATTGTAGACATCTTCGTTTCCAGGGGAGACGCCGCGCGACGGTGCGTCAGGAGCGTTGCTGCCGGACCAAGTGAAAGGCTTTACGCCGTGTTGCGTGACAGAGGCGAAACTGGTGGTCCAGATTGCGGACTTGCCGTCCTGACCGTTATCTTCGGGCGAAGGGGTGGACTGGATGCGAAACGGCTTTACGTCGGCCGCGTAGTTCCGGGCGGCAATGAATACCTTGTAGAAAGCACTGCGCCCTGTAAGTAGTTCGGCAGCCTTGGGTTCCGCTTTCGTCTCGGCAGGCTTCGGAGGGTTCGAGTTGCAGGCCGAAATTAGCGCGACTAAGACTAATAGAAGAAGCATTGCAGAGAGGATTTTCGTCCCAGAGGGATTAAGCTTTCGCATCTTCATCGCAACCGTCCTGTTATAGCTACACTGATTTGAATGCAACCAAACATTTTACTTGAAGGTTAGGATCACACGAGTTAGCTGCATGGATTCCTTGTTAAGAGAGTTGAAGGAGACGATACTCGCGGCGGTTGAAGGGATATCCCCCGAGCAGATGCGCTGGCATCCCACAGGGAAGTGGTGTGCAGCAGAGATTTTAGAGCATCTCTATCTAACTTATACCGGAACTATTAAAGGATTCGAGCGAGCGTTGGAGGCAGGCAAGCCATCGACGACTAATGCGACTTTGGCGCAGCGCTGGGGCACACTAGTTGTGTTGAGTTTCAATTACCTTCCGGAAGGCAGAAAAGCTCCGAAGGGCACTGTTCCGAAGGGCTTGCCTGCGGAACAAGTGAAGGCCGAAGTACAAATGAAGATTTCGGAAATGGAGCAGATCATCGCGAAGTGCGAGAAGCAATTTGGCCGCGGCAAACTGCTGGACCACCCTGTCCTTGGGCCATTGACCGCCGCACAATGGAGAAAATTCCATCTGGTCCACGGGTTGCACCACGTGAAGCAGATTCTCGGACTGCGAAGACAACTTCGCGAATTGCCAGAAGCGTATACCCGAGCCCGCTAAGATTCTTCTTGTTGCGGGGTGGTCGCCGATCGAAGTCAACAAGTTACCTCCTGCCCCGTGCGATTTGTGGAACGTTAACAATCAGAACAGGTTAAAAAAGCATCCAAGCTTGCGATGCGCTACATAGTTCTCGCTACCGACTACGACGGTACTCTCGCCTCGCAAGGGCAGGTCAGGGAGGACGTTGTTGAGTCTCTAAGAAAGCTGCGTTCTTCGGGACGCAAAATTATGTTGGTGACGGGCCGCCATCTGCCGGATTTGACAACCGTATTTCCCGACCTCGAACTCTTTGACCGTGTGGTAGCGGAAAATGGGGCGCTCCTCTATCGCCCGCAAACGCGGGAGGAGAAGTTGTTGTGTGAACCTCCGGATGAACGTTTTGTAAAACTGCTGAAAGATCGCGGAGTACCGGCGGCGGTGGGACGCGGCATTGTAGCGACGTGGGAACCGCATCAGGATGCGGTGCTCAACGCCATTCACGAACTAGGCCTCGATCTGCAGGTTATTTTCAACAAAGGGGCAGTGATGATCTTGCCCTCGGGAGTGAACAAAGCAACTGGATTAGAAGCTGCGCTTCAGGATCTAGGACTTTCGGCGCATAACGTGGTTGGTTTGGGAGACGCGGAGAACGATCATGCATTTCTGGCGAAATGCGAATGTGGCGTAGCCGTGGCGAATGCCCTCGATACGCTCAAGGAGCGGGCTGACATTGTCACCATGGGCAGTCACGGCGATGGAGTGAAGGAGATAGCGGAACTATTACTCAAAGATGATCTGGCGGAGTGTGACTCACGGTTGGGACGGCATGCGATTTCGCTAGGTCTTCGGTGCGACGGAGAGGAACCAGTGGTTGTTAATCCTTACCGCAACAGCATTATGGTTGCGGGTCCATCGGCGAGTGGAAAATCAACTGCTGTGTCGGGAATTCTGGAACAGCTCGCTGAACATCGGTACCAGTTCTGTCTGCTCGATCCCGAGGGGGACTTTGACAATTTTGCCGGAGCTCTGACTCTGGGAACGGCAAAGGAGCGTCCAGATCCCGCAGGAGTGCTGCATGTTTTGCAATCTCCGGAGCGAAGCGTGGTCGTGAACCTCATCGACGTACCGCTCGGGGATCGGCCAGAGTACTGTGCGTCGCTGCTCCCGGCGCTGCAGGATCTAAGAGCCAGGACTGCAAGGCCCCACTGGCTGATCCTTGACGAAGCGCATCATCTTTTGCCTTCGACATGGTCGCACGCCTCCAACCCCCTGCCGCAGGCGCTTGAAACCACAATCCTCATCACGGTGCATCCGGAACACGTGTTAAAGGCCGTGTTGAAGGCTGTAAACGTCTTGCTGGTGACAGGGAAGTCGCCCATGCAGACGCTGAATTCCTATGCGGAAGCGGTGGAGATCGCCGCGCCGAAAGGAGAAGAAGTCGAGCTGGAAAAAGGCGAAGCATTGGTTTGGTTTTGCCGCGAGAAAGAGGATCCGATTCGCGTGCGCACTGTTCCCAGCAAAGCGGAACGACGGCGGCACGTACGGCGCTATGCGGAAGGCGAAATGTCGCCAGAGCAAAGTTTCTATTTTCGCGGGCCGAAATCAAAGTTAAATCTTCGAGCGCAAAATTTGAACGCCTTCCTGCAACTGGCGGACGGGGTGGACGACGAAACCTGGATGTACCACCTCAGACGCGGCGATTACACGCGATGGTTTCAGGAAATCATCAAGGACGAACCGCTGGCGCAGGATGCTGCGGCAATAGAAAAAGATGAGGCAATGTCGCCCGCTGACAGCCGGTGCAAGATTAAACAGGCAATCGAGACACGCTATACGGCGGCCGCGTAAGCTTGCCGTCGAGCCATTTCCCGCAGAAGTGCGTCGCTCTCCGCCAACAACGATTATTTCAGCAATCCAAGCTTGATCAGTTCCTTGCGAAGGGCGGCTGGATCGGTGAAGACGATGCCATGCATGCCTAGCGCAATTGCAGTCTGCACGTTTGGAGCTAGATCATCAATGTAGACGGTACGGCGAGGGTCGATGGCATGAGTCTTGAAGAAATGTTGAAAAATTCGTGGGTCCGGCTTCAGCAGACGCACCTCCCCAGACAGCATCACTCCGTCAAACCAATGTAAAAAATCGAATCGCCTGAGAGATGAGGGGAAGGTTTCCGCCGACCAGTTACTGAGAGCGTAGAGAGGAACTCCGCGCTCTCGCAGTTCGGCCAGGATCTCGACAGTACCCTGAATGGGCCCGTTGATCATTTCGGGCTGACGCTCGAACCACGCGTCGATAGCATCGGCGTGCTCGGGGTATTCCAGCTTAAGCGCGGCACAGGCTTCGCGAAAGGGACGACCGGCGTCCTGTTGAGAGTTCCAGGAAGAAGTGCAGACGTTAGCCAGAAAATCCTCCATAGCGGCTTCGTCGCCATTGAAAACTTTGCGATAGAGATAACGTGGGTTCCAATCGACCAGCACACCGCCAAGGTCGAAGACTGCAATCGAGCGAGTTGGGAGCATTACGATATTTTAGCGGGCGCAGGCGGGAAATGAGCGTACAGATAAAAGCGGACCTATGATGTTATGCGTCTCGATGAGCCGTCTCCATTGAAAAGGCCGGCAAGCACACCGCGATATATTCAGCACCTTCGGAATTCGGGGTGGAATAGCGCACCCATTCTCCCGCATGAGCAATGACGGCCTGGCCAGCGGCCACATCGAGCGAACCGCCGCTATATTCGACGCGTAGAATGCCTTTGAGCACCATAGTGAATTCATCGAAGGCAGGCGTCTGACCCGGCTCGACCCATCCGCCGGGACTGCGCATATGGGCGACGCTGGTGGAGATAGTTCCAGAGTTAACGCGTCCGATGTATTCGTCAATTAGCTTAGGTTTGTTGCCGGCAGATTGGATTCGAGTCGGTTCTTTAATGTGCGTTGGCATAAAGGGTTCAGAGGTCGTTGGCGAGTCGCCGATTTTCAGTTTTGAACTGCCAGGGTCATTTGTTCTTAGGATATCTCACGGTTGCGCAGGAGAAGATCGCAAGTTAGCGTTTGCCAATTTCCATTCTGAATATTGTCCAGGATTAGCCGTTTAGGACTTCGCGGTCTGAACCCTGCAAGCTGATTAGCCTCGGAGCGGAAAGGCTTGTGCCAGCCATCATTTACAATCTTCGCATGTTCTATCGCTCCGATGATCGTGTTGTAGATCAGTTACGGCCGGTAATCATCACTCCGGAATTCATTACGACTGCCGAAGGCTCGGCGTTGATTGAAGTAGGGAACACGCGTGTGATTTGCACAGCGTCGATTGAAGAGACGGTGCCTGCGTTCATGCGCAACTCAGGTAAAGGATGGATCTCCAGCGAGTACGCGATGATCCCGCGGGCTACTCTTACGCGCACGTCCCGGGAAGTGTCGAAGGGCCGGCAAAGCGGAAGAACGCACGAGATTCAGCGATTGATTGGCCGATCGCTCCGCGCCGTTACTGATTTGGCGCGGCTCGGCGAGCGCACAATTTGGATCGATTGCGATGTAATTCAGGCGGATGGGGGAACACGCACCGCGTCGATCACTGGCGCATTTGTGGCGCTGGGATTGGCATTAGAGAAGCTGGTGCAGGCGGGAACTCTGACTTCAGTTCCTCTTCGCGACTTTGTCGCCGCCGTCAGCGTGGGGATTGTGGACGGAGAAGTACTGCTCGATTTGTGCTATGAAGAAGACTCCCGCGCCGATGTCGATATGAATTTTGTCATGACCGCAGGCCACAAAATGGTGGAAGTACAGGCCACAGCGGAACGGCAGGCATTTGACGAAGCGCAATTTTCAAAGATGATGGAATATGCGCGTCAGGGTGTACAGGCACTCATCGCCAAACAACAAAGAGTGTTGCACGGGTTGACCTTGCGGCAGTAGACGCACAATTCCAACCAACAATCGCGTCTGCACGATGCCAGCCTTCGGTACGATCCTCGCCTATTCGATCCACACCGTCTTGATATTCATGAATTCTCGAATGCCATTCATGGCGAGTTCGCGTCCGTGGCCACTGGCTTTGACCCCACCGAAGGGAACCCGCGGATCGGAAGCGACCATTTTGTTGATAAACACCATGCCGGACTCGAGTTCGTTAATGAAGCGTTCGCGCTCGGCGTCGTTATTAGTCCAGGCGCTGGCGCCGAGGCCGAAGCGGCTGTCGTTGGCGAGGGCGATGGCTTCGTCGATATTATTGACACGGAACAGTGAAGCAACGGGACCGAAGAATTCCTCGCGATATGCGGGCGATTCTTTCGGAATGTTGGTTAGGACTGTTGGGGCGTAGAAGTTGCCGGGTTGGTCGAGAGGATGTCCTCCAGTTAGCAGCTTGGCGCCGGCTTTGACTGTTTTCTGCACATCCGCGTCTAGGTCCTTAACGGCGCTGGCAGTCGCTAGCGGGCCGAGTTCGGTTTTGTCGTCAAAGGGATCGCCGATCCGCAAATTCTTCATGCGCTCGACGAACTTCTTCTCGAAATCGCTGGCGATGGATTCATGCACGATAAAACGTTTGGCGGCGATGCACGATTGCCCATTATTGAGGGTGCGCGCGTCGACTCCGGTCGCGACAGCAGCGTTGAGATCTGCGCTTGGCATCACGATGAACGGATCGCTGCCCCCAAGTTCGAGCACAACTTTCTTGATGCGTTTTGCGGCCGCGACTCCTACTTCAATGCCAGCCTGTTCGCTTCCTGTCAGCGTGGCGGCCACAACTCTCGGATCATTCAAAATTGCGTCAACTTGCTGTGAGCCGATGAGAAGACTTTGAAAACAGCCCGGTGGAAATCCGGCTTCAAGATAGAGTTGTTCGATCGCGAGCGCGCATTGCGGAACGTTCGAGGCATGCTTCAGCAAACCGACGTTTCCGGCCATTAGAGCAGGGGCAGCGAACCGAATGACTTGCCAGAACGGATAATTCCAGGGCATCACCGCAAGGATCGGGCCGATTGGACGATAGCGGATAAAACTCTTCTTGGCGCCAGTTTCGATGATTTCGTCGGACAATATCTTCTCGGCGTGTTCCGCGTAGTACCGGCAGGCCGTGGTGCATTTAACAGCCTCCGCAACGGCGGCTTTGTAGGGCTTGCCCATTTCGAGGGTCATCAGGTGCGCGAATTTATCTTTATCACGTTCAAGGATGTCGGCGGCCTTCATCATGCGCTGAGCGCGGTCCGCGAAGCTTGTTTTCCGCTCATCTCGAAAAGCTTTGACCGCAAGACTGAGCTTCTGCTCGATCTGGGCAGACGTGAGAGCTTCGAAAGTCTTGATGGTTTCGCCAGTGGCCGGATTGATGCTTGCTATGGGCATTCGGTCTTCCTTACAGAGGATGGAGAAAGTTTATAGGAAATTGTGCGCTTGTGTAATTGCGTCAGATACGAGAAAGATCTTCAATGCGGTATTCATGGATCTCAGCTTCGCTCTTGATGGCAGGCAGGTGGGCTTTCATGATTATGCTCGTGGGACTTCTTTCTGAAAAGGGCATCTTCTGACGGAAAAGCGGCAGGTTGACCCACAGCTAGCGCCGCTAAAGTAGCTCTAACCCCTCACTCGTTCGCTTGCAGTTGCGTGCTTAGCTGATTTACCGCAGAGACATCGAAGAAGTCCGTAAGATCCGCATGACCCGCCAGAGTGTCGCGTTGAATACCTTCCACCAGGACTTTCACTCTCAAAATTCCGGGCACATTGGCGGAGAGAGTCTGTACCAAAGATGCGATGGTGAGCTCTTCGACAAGAACGCCGGAGCGATGGCCGTCCGCCATTGCGGCATTGATGTCGATTACGGCAAGACCGGGGTCAACGAGGTACACGCTGCGAATGTCTGACCCCGGAGGTAATGAGTGAGTCGAGGATTTATCTACGTAAAGGGCGATTAGGGCTCGCAGTACCTCCTCCGCGCGTTGTTGACGAACGCCCGGCATTGGGATCTGGGCGGTCTGAGCGCGGAGATCGCCGGAGTCATCGTGCGCCACAAACAAAGTCACCCGTTCGGTAGCGCCGGAGATCGGGGCTACGACGGGACGAGCGTCAGAGGATACAACCGCTGTAGCGGCTGCCCGGCCTCGCATATGCCACGCGTAGGCGCCCATAGCCAGCACCGCGGCTAGAAGTATCGACCCGCTAATGATGAAGTGTCTTGGGATCATGGACAGAAATTGAGCAATTTTCCAATTAACTAATGTGACGTCGTAGGTCGTCAAAATGCGGATCGATAAATTCCGCGATCATCCAATTCTCATGGCGCAGCTCCGAGCTGAGGGCGTATCGCGACAATCCCGTTGGCGACCGCGCCAGCGATTAGTTGCTGGTAGTCAGGGGAGCTAAGTGCGGAAACATCCGACGCCGGTGGGGCGACCTCGACTGCGACCGCAGCAGCCAAAACGTTGTTCAATGGCCGTAGTGGCGCAGGAAGCATTCGGACTGGAAGCTGGATTTTCCTTAAACTGTCGGCAATGCTCGCGGCTGTGACTTGGCTACGCGGCATGGCAGCAGACTGTGCTGCAGACCACGGCCGGAACGGCCCTTGGTCTTCGGAGTCGCCATCGGCAAGCATGGCGGTGTAAAGACGAACGCCGTGACCACTCGATGCCGCGTGCAGTGCAATGTAGAGTGTGGCCCGAGTAGTGTTGGCAAGGGCGGCACGGTCGTCGAGTGAAATGTTCGCGTCAGAATCGCGGACCAGAAGGGTTGGGATGCCGCGGCTCTCAAGCTCCTGGCGTAGAAGACGCGCGAAGGCCAAGGTAACGTCCTTTTCCGCGAGAGTGTCGCTAAGAGCTTCCCCACGGTCGTTTCCTCCATGACTGGCATCGACAACCGCGAAGTAGCGGCGTGGTGCAAAGGATGGTGCGGGCGATGGCGTTACCGTTCCCAGACTATTCTGTATTGCCGGTGTGGCTGCCACCGGATTGGCAGTGGTTGGCGATTGGGACTTCATCGGCGCGAGAGTAATGGTGCGCCCATCGCTGCTGAAATTTGCGATCAGGGGAGTAAGGGTTGTGACAGCGATTTCTGCTGTCCCTTCCGATTCGGAATATGTGGCGGAGGGAATGGTCTTGCTGGCAAATGTGAGAGTAGGAGAAGCTGGACTGGTGAGCGGATCGTGAGTAAAGGTCATGCGGAGCTTGCCAGGCTCTGTTGCGACCGAAGGGTTCACGGGTGCGGAAAACTGCAAAATAAGCCGCGACGAACTGTCGGAAGCGACGGTGGCGGTGAAATGAGTCCCAACGCTGCCGATAAAGAGGCGGCCAGACGCCTCGTGCAGGGTTGCGGGACCGCCCAGAAAGCGAGGCAGCAGCGAAGCCAAAGATGCCACCGGAACCAGTCCTCGGTCGTTTTCGAGGAGGAAGTTTGCCGGTAGGTCGGCATCGCGTCCTTGAATACGAGCGCGTTTTTTGTCGACCGTGAACTCGCCAAGGACGTTGTTGTAGTGGATGCGCCAGCGGGGGCCTTCGAGCTTTGCATTGACCGTGCCGAGTGGATCCAGAAGCTCGAGCAAGCCAACATAGCCTTGTCCCTGTCGCTGAACGATGGGCAGAGAATAATTAGCAGCGGTGGAGTAGACCGAAAGTCGTTTTTCCGGAGACACGGAAAAAAGAAGCGAACTCGCGAGACAGAAGATGAGAAGAAGCAAGGTCAGTATTTCAGGAGGAATTCTCGCTCCGCGGTAACGGTTATTGCTCGAAGCGCTCCCCTGTCCCAACCGATTTGCACCGGTGGCCTTCTTCCGCAGGTGCCATATTCTAGTCCAGAGCATAAATCGTCAGCCCACTGAGAAGCTTGGGGTAAAAATCGGTCGATTTTTGCGGCATGACTTCCCCTGCGAAGGCCNNCCGGCAGGGATTCATCAAAAAAACAACATTGGCGCGCGGAGTTTCACCCTGGACGTATGAGAGAGCCTCAGCAGCCTCCCGAACGTAGGAAATATTCTCTTGATTGCGAATCGATTCCTCCGATAAGTGCAGCACATTTTCCAGCAGAACTTTATGCAGTTGAACCACGTCAAGCGATTGCTGTCGGATCGATAGTCCTTGGAAAACGTTTGCGGCGTTGGGATTCGGATGGTGGAGTAAAAACGCCCGGGTAGGCGTGACCGCCAGGATCGTGGTACCCGCTCGGCCGCATTGTCGAATCATAGCCGTCGCTCGCGAGGCGTCGGGGGTGACGTCCAGCTCTTCTACGTCGAAAAATGCTCGGGCAGAATTGCGAAAATCGTCTCCGGAAAAGGAAGGCAAGCTGTGAATCACGCGATGCGTGGGCAAGACTAATAAGGCTGGGCTGTGCATGTTAATAAACGTCATCATGACGTAATCGTAGGGCGCGACGCCGGTTTGTCCGTCTTTCGCCCGGCATTCGTTACGGTAATTGAGGGCTGTTTCATAGCGATGGTGACCATCCGCAATGATAAGTTTCTTGTCTGCCATCGCGGCGCGGATCGAGGCGATCAGCGCGGGGTTCGAGACTTGCCAAACACTATGGACCACACCGTACTCATCGGTGACCGTGACATCGGGGTGCGCATCCGTCTGAAGAAGCGCTTCGATTTCCGAATCCTCATACAGCATAAAAATCTGGCCGAAGTGCGCGCGGGTCGCGCGTAACAAGTCCAAACGGTCGGCCTTGGGCTTGGCTAGGGTGTGTTCATGCCGGTAGACGATCCCTGCGGAATAGTCCTCGATGCGCCCCAGGCCAATGAAGCTCAGGCGTTCGACCTCCGTGTTCATTCCCGGGATCGTAAACCGCTGACTATAAAGGTAAAGAGATGGAGCTGAGTCCTGCTGGAGAATCCCCTGGCCTCGCCAGTCGCGGAAATAGGCAGAGGCACGGCTGTATACGTTTTTCTCCCGATTGTCATCTGACTCTCGACGACCGAGGATGATGCGCACGAGGTTGTGCGGGCTGGCGGAATAATACTGCTCCTGAAGAGCCGGACTGATTTTGTCGTAGGGTTGAGTCACGACCTGCGATACGGAGACCCGTCGGGCGTCGTAGCGGAAAGCGCGGAACGGCTGTATGTTGGCCATGGAAGCTTCTGATTGTAGCAAGAGAGCGAAAATCGGTGATTCGGGTAGAGCCGTGATAGAAAACAGGTCGAATCCGCTTAGGTTGAAAATTCTGGTGACTGAGCTCGGAACTCTTCAATCTCGGAAGCAAAAGTCGCGTGAAGCTGCGAAATGGGCGTCCGTTCTGGATTGTCGTTTAAATTTGACAAAAATGTCGTCATCGACGGACGAAAGATATGGTACTATCGCGACCAATTGAGGTGCTTATGTCCTTCCCGGATGAGCGCCAGTCGTCTCCCCTCCTGGCCCAGGTAAGAAATCAAGGCAGTCCTTCGCGCTGGATTCCGGTTCATCTGAGATGGTGTACGTGCCTAGCGATTGCGATACTGATGAACTGCGGTTGGACGACTTTGACTTCGGCTCAGACCGACGTGAACGATGTCCATGTGACGCCGCGCACCGTGGAAAAAACCGATTCGAACGTGCTGGCAAAGGAGAGCCCGTCTCCTTCCGACCTTAAAACTCACGTCCGCCCGCTGAAGGCGACTGCGGACTTGGTGCTAGTTCCGGTCACCATTACCGACCCGATGAACCGGTTGGTAACGGGATTGGACAAGGAGAATTTTCAGCTTTTCGAGGGCGGTACCGGCCAGGACATTAAGACATTTTCGAGCGAGGATGCTCCAGTATCCCTTGGTGTGATTTTCGATTCGAGCGGTAGTATGAGCAGCAAAATGGATCGGGCCAAGGATGCGGTGATGGAGTTTTTCAAGACCGCCAATCCCCAAGATGAATTTTTCATGATTACGTTCTCGGACGAGCCCGAGGTGATCAACGACTTCACCAGTTCCGTGGACGAGATTCAAGGCAAGTTGATCTATGCCGTGCCACGGAGGATGACGGCGCTGCTGGATGCGATCTACATGGGCGTCAGCAAGATGAGGCAGGCCAAGTATGCGAAGAAGGCGCTGCTGATCATCTCCGACGGAGGCGACAATCACAGCCGCTACACGGAAAATGAGATCAAGGCTCTGGTGAAAGAAGCCGACGTGATGGTGTACGCCATCGGCATTTACGACCGATATTTTCCGACCGAGGAAGAGCGGCTGGGTCCGGCATTGCTGGGCGAGGTCGCGGAGCTGACCGGTGGGCGGGCTTTTACAGTAGAGAATCCGAACGATCTGGCCGATGTGGCAACCAAGATCGGAGTCGAACTGCGCAACCAGTATGTGCTCGGGTATCGTCCCACCAAAGTTGTGCGGGACGGCAAATGGCGTAAGATCAAAGTGAAGTTATTGCCACCGAAAGGACTGCCGCCACTCCGAGTGTATGCCAGGACCGGATATTACGCGCCCGAAGAATAAGTGGGTTGCGAAGGTTTTTCTTTTTCTAAGGTACGCGATCTGGGCCGGAGTTGCGGTCGCGATACTGGTGCAGCCTCTTGCCGGCCACGCAAAGTGGAAGACTTCGTACCTCGAGTTCAACGCCGTCCAGTCTGAATCAGCCCAGCCGCAGCCTCTTCCGTCTCCTCCTCCTTCTCAATCCCAATCAGGTGCCCCTTCTCAGCCGCCCGCCAGTTCGAGCCAGCAGCAATCCTCCGATGAGAGCGGAGTTTTTGTCATCCGCAAGGATGTAGATGAAGTCTTGTTGCACGCCACGGTAGTCGACGACAGGCAGCACATTGTGACCAACCTTGACCGGAATGCGTTTACCGTCTTGGAAGACGGCAAACCGCAGAATATTGTTTCGTTCCGGCATGAAGACATACCCGTGGCCATGGGGATCGTGATCGACAATTCGGGTTCGATGCGCGAAAAGCGTGACAAGGTGAATAAAGCCGCCGTGAATCTGGTGCGTTCGAGCAATTCCCAGGACCAAGTCTTCGTGGTGAATTTCAACGATGAATACTACCTGGACCAGGACTTTACGAGCGACGTTCGCAAGTTGAAGGAAGCGCTCGAGAAAGTGGAAGCGCGGGGAGGGACGGCGTTGTATGACGCCGTAGTCGCCTCGGCCGATCAGCTCAAGCAATCCAAGCTGCAGAAAAAAGTGCTATTCGTGGTGACCGATGGAGAAGACAACGCCAGCCGGGAAACGCTCGAGGAAGCCGTCCGCCGGCTGCAAGAGGAAAACGGACCGACCGTTTACGCCATCGGGTTGCTTGGCGGCGACGAGGGGACCAGGCGCGCGCGCCGGGCGTTGCAAACCCTGGCCGAGAGGACGGGCGGAATCGCATTCCTGCCAAAAACTCTGGACGACGTGGACGAGATCAGCAGCACCGTGGCGCACGACATCCGCAGCCAATACGCCATCGGCTACAAACNNCCACCCCCAAGAGTGTCGGCGGCTACCGCACCATTCGTGTCGATGCCCGCGCCAAGGGCTACGGCAAGCTCACGGTCCGAACTCGCAGCGGCTACTATGCGGGCCAGGAGAGCGCGCCCGGCGCGGATTAGTTCACCGCTAGGCCGCTCGGCACTAGGCCCTCGGCTTTTCAGCCCCAGCCAGGCGTCGGACCGAATGCGGAACGCCCCGGTTCTTCCCCAACCCGGAATCGGCCGACGCCCCGTTCCCTCCACGTTCCCTCCGCGTAATTGACGCTTCCGCCTTGGCTTCCGTACCCTGTAGTGTGCCCAAGAAAACGCTGGAAGCCGTCCGCCTGCGCGTTGCCGATGACATCACTCAACTGGTCGGCGAGACTCCGCTGCTGCAATTGAGAAAAACTGTTCCGGCCGGGGCGGCGGCGGTCTANNCCATCATCCGGCGGGCGGAAGATCAGGGGCTGCTCAAGGCGGGAGGCACGATTGTCGAAGCCACCGCTGGAAACACGGGAATCGGGCTGGCCCTGATTGGCATCAATCGCGGCTACCGGGTGGTGCTGTTCATTCCCAAGAATTTCTCCGAGGAGAAAGTCGCGATCATGCGTGCGCTCGGCGCGGAGGTGACCCGCACCCCGGAATCCGAGGGCATTCAGGGAGCCATCCAGCACGCCCGGGAACGGGCGGCTCGCGATCCCGGCGCATTCATGGCCGGACAATTCGAGAACCCCGCGAATCCCGACTACCACTTCGAAACCACGGCGCGAGAAATATTCGAGCAGATGGAAGGACGAATTGATGCCGTGGTCATCGGCGTGGGTACGGCCGGCACCTTCACCGGTGTAGCCCGCTACCTGAAAGAGCAGCTGCCGCAGGTGCTGGCGATTGCG
>PLUJ01000159.1 GCA_003165455.1 Acidobacteriaceae bacterium
TGCGCGATCAGCCCGCTTTGCACCCCCAAGTCTCCCACCGCACTCTGCAGTTTTGCCTTTGTCGATTCTAGGTCCGCCTTCGTGGAGGCAACGTCGGTCTTCACGCCTCCAACATCTGTCTTTACACCCGCAACTTCCCCGCTGACCTGGCCCAGTTGCGCTTTGGACTCGTTATGTTCCTGTTCCAGGCGAGCTTCCGTAGTCCTCTGTTCCGCCTGTAATTGCGCGGCGCGTTGCGCTAATTCTTTCTTGGTGAGACCAACTTGACGACCCAGCGCGTCTTCGGACGCCTCCGCGGTCTGCATTCGGTTCTTCAGTTCGGTTATTTGTGTTTGGCTGTCGCTCAAATCCTTGGTCAGTTTATCGACATGCTGTTCGGTCGTCACATACCCGTACACGGTGGCCGCGACAAAAATGATCGCCACAAAAAGCAGGATCCACTTCCCCGTATTCGACTGAGGTTCTACTGGTATTTGCTCGCCTTCGGCCATCGTTCCTCCGGGAATAAATTGCGTCGTTGATTACGTCACTCAATTCTTTAGCATAAAGATAACGCTGTCAATGTACGGAGAGTGCCGCCATCGCGTCGTACTAGTTGCGATTGCGCTTGATTTGGCACTCTTTTCGACCATCTTTGAAACTCTTCTACAATAAGTTAAGTGAAGACCTGGGACGTAATCGTCATCGGCGCAGGCATCATCGGTCTATCGTTGGCGCTCGAACTCCGCAAGAACGGAGCAAGGGTTCTGCTCGTCGAACGAGGCGAACCCGGACGCGAAGCTTCCCACGCCGCGGGCGGCATGCTTGCCGATTGCACCATCGAAACTCCCGCCGCATTGCAGCCTCTTGCCACAGCCAGCGCACGGATGTACCCCGAGTTCGTGCGGGATCTGCAAATCGATTCGGGGCTCAACGTGGATCTCCGCGATCACGGTACGATTCTGATTGCTTCCGCGGATCACTTGAGACAACATCCGGAGTTCGCTTGTTCTCATCCTCTTCCTGCGCCGCTCGACGAACTCGAGCCGTCGCTGGCCCCGCAGGTTCTGCCGGCGTTTTATTTGTCCGAACGAAGTGTTGATCCGCGACGCTTGGTGGCCGCAGCGTTGGCCGCCGCGAAGCGACATGGAGTCGATATCTCCTCCGGAGAAACCGTCACAACTCTCATGCCTGCGAACGGCTCCGTCGCTGGTGTAACTACTCCTAAGACCTCATTCCACGCGCCTACAGTCGTCAACTGTGCGGGGGCGTGGGCGGGTCAAATTGCGCCTCATGCTTTTCCCACCCGGCCGGTGAAGGGACAAATGCTCGCTCTGCTTTCGCCCTCTCATGAATCGCTGAATCATGAATTGCTGAAGCATGTGATCCGAACTCCGGAAATTTATCTCATTCCTCGAAGCGACGGCAGGATTGTGGTCGGAACCACCGTCGAGGAAGCCGGCTTTGACAAGCGCACCGATATCGATGCGATTCAACGGCTGCATCAAGCCGCTATTGCCGCGGTGCCGGATTTGCGTGACGCGAAGATTCATGAAAGTTGGGCAGGCCTTCGTCCCGGAACACCGGACGCGCTGCCCATCCTGGGTGCGACTCGCACGCCAGGGTATTACGTGGCTACGGGACACTTTCGCGATGGCATTCTGCTCGCTCCGATTACCGCGCGCGTGATGGCTCAGTTCATTGCAGGCCAAAAGCCGGATCACGATCTGACTCCTTTCTCGCCGGCAAGATTCTCGGCCTGATTATCGCCGCCGCTGATGTTCTCGTCGCTTCGGGTATACTGAATGGTTTTCGCGGCACTCATATTTAAGCCGCGTGTTTGGCAGGTAGAAAGGATCAATCATGGCTTCCCCATCAGCGGCTTCCCCCGCAGTCGATTTTGCCCGCAATAATCAGCAGCGCTTTCTTGGCGAGCTCAAAGATCTTCTTCGCATCCCCAGCGTGAGCACTTTGGAGGAGCACAAGCCTGACGTGCAGAAGGCTGCAGATTTTGTGGCCGATGAATTGCGCCGCATCGGGATGGAGAACGTTGAAGTCATTGCGACCAAAGGTCATCCTCTTCTTTACGCCGACTGGCTGCACGCGCCCGGCAAGCCGACCGTGCTGTGCTATGCACATTATGATGTACAACCGGCCGAGCCTCTCGATGAATGGAAGACTCCGCCGTTTGAGCCGACCGAGCGCAATAACAATGTGTATGCGCGAGGCGCGGTTGACGATAAGGGGCAGCTTTGGATGGAGGTGAAGGCCCTCGAATCCTTGATGAAGTCTGGCAATGGCAAGCTCCCGATCAATGTGAAAGTGATTTTTGAAGGCGAGGAAGAAGTTGGCGGCGAATCCATCGCCGATTATGTTCGCAAGCAAAAAGCCAAGCTGAAGGCGGATTTTGCGCTGGTCTGCGATACGGAGCTGTTCGCTCCCAATCTTCCTACACTATGCGTCGGGCTCCGGGGACTGGTTTATACGGAGATCGAAGCGGTTGGCGCGAAGGTTGATTTACATTCCGGCGTTTACGGCGGGGCTGCGCCGAATCCGTTCTTTGCGCTCATTGAGATCATCAGCAAGTTAAAAGATTCGAAGGGCAAGATTCTGATTCCTGGCTTCTACAAAGGCGTCAAGGCTCCGAGTGCGGACGAGCTTAAGGCCTGGAAGCGGCTGCCTTTTAACGAAGAGACCTATCGTAAAAAGGAAGTCGGGTCGAAAGTTCTGACTGGCGAACCGGGCTTTTCAGTGCTGTATCGCACATGGGCGCGGCCCACGCTGGAGGTACACGGCATGCCTGGCGGCTTTGTCGCCGCGGGTGCGAAGACCGTAATTCCGGCCAAAGCCGCTGCCAAGGTTTCCATGCGCCTGGTGCCTAATCAAGATCCGGACGAAATCTTCAAGAGCTACTCGAACTTTGTGAAGAAGCTCACGCCCAAGGGGATCGAAACCAAAATCAAAGTGCATAGCAAGGGGCGTGCGTGCGTTGTGGGCACGGATAACCCTTACATCAAGGCCGCCACGGAGGCGCTGCACGATACCTTCAAGAAAGAAACGGTTTTCATCCGCAGCGGCGGTTCGATTCCGATCGTCACCGACTTTCAGGACGGGCTGAAGATTCCCAGCGTGATGATGGGCTTCGGCTTGCCCGACGACAACCTGCACGCTCCCAACGAAAAGTTCCACATCCCGAATTTCCACCACGGGATCGAAACCATTTGCTTGTTCTTCGAAAAGCTGGGAGCAAGGTAAGAGTCGGGAACAAAAAGGAAAGTTATGTGGGGACAGCCGCCTTCGGCTGTCCNNTCATGACGTTAGCAAGAAATTCGGCGGTGGGCTAATCACTGTGTTGCTGACTTGCGCTGCTGAAAGTTCGGCCAAGGTTTGCCGATTTCTTCCATCCTTTGATAATACTTAATTGCTTTGCGTAGGCATGTAATTCTTTCCTTGGCGTCTTCAATTGCCTCTTGCCATCTGCTAGTTTTCTGTTGACTCTTTGTTATAGATGAATCTATAGTCATATCTACAAATGACCTCCCAAAATTACAAGGTGATTTTGACTGAAGCCGTAAAGAGACTGAAGAGGTTGGCGGAGCAACGCGATGAGATTGACGCTGAAGTGGGGAGCTTGAGGCAGTTTGTCGGAGCAACAATCCACATGCTCCCCAGCGGTGAGCGCGAAAGGTTTCTGAGATGGTTTAACGACACTAAAAGGTCGGGAGAAAGCAAGAACTCTGGCCTTAGTGAGAATATTCGAGAGATTCTTTGTNNGAGAGATTCTGGAAGGCCACTCCAAACAATGGTTTACGGTGACGCAGATGCGTGATGCATTGATGGTTTCGGGGTTTGATTTTAGCGACTACAAGTCGAACCCTCTCGCATCTATTTCGGCAACGCTTAAGCGCTTGCACCCCAAAGAAATTGATTGCTCTGAGATTGGAGGGGTGGCCACCTATCGCTGGAAGCCGAACACAAAAGTGGCCAAACTGCGTAAGGCCAATCGTCAAAGAGAAATTGAGAGAGAAAAGTTCAGGGCGCTGCATGGGGATGAATGGGTAAGGTTTGATCCTTACGGCCCTGCTTATGTCTATGGCCTTGATGATTCTGAGCAGGGCGAGAAGAAATAACTTTGACTTTAAATACGGACTCCTCAGTGTTTGGAGCACTGAGGAGCGAGAGAAAGGCAGAGCACAGTGAAAATCACAATCACAGTTCGCTTCACTGCTAACGGTCCAACCGTGGAAATTACGGTTGTGCCACCGCCCTAACGGGCTAACCCTTACGTAGTGCGCCCCGGCTTCTGCTGAAACAGGAGTCGGGGCTAATCCAAAGCGCGGAGTAACCCACGCCCTAGACCTAGAGAATCTATTGTGGCGCGTTCCTCCGCAGAAATCAAGCGGAGAACGCACATGACCTGCATCAAATGCCAGCACCAATCCTGTAAAAAGTTTGGGTACTTCGGTAAGCGCCGCGTCCAACGATGGCGCTGTACTTTACCTTTGCCGATCCTACTGCTCCGGCCTATGTGCGCCCCGCGCATTCGACCGATTCTGAGAAGTTCGCGCAGGCTATCACGCTGATGCTGGAAGGCATGAGTAGGTACGCGTTGCGGTGTCAGTGCTCATGCGTTCGCCAGCGATCTTCGCAAGCGCACCGATGGCCGCTATCAGATTACGTCGGACCAATTCAACGGCTACGTGGGCGCAATACGGGAACACTTCGGGAAAAATGTGGATTTCGGGCAGCTTTTCAAAATCTACGGCAAGGTTCGCACGGACAACTGGTACGGCAGCGGACGCGTTTTGGGAGCGGTCCCAAAAGTCAAAATCGGCAGGCCGGATTTTTCCCGAATCTCTACGTCTCATGTGGAACGCGCCAATTTGAGTGTTCGGATGCATCTTCGGAGACTTACTCGCTTAACAAATGCTTTCAGCAAGAAACTCGAAAATCACAAGGCTGCAATCACTTTGTACGTTGCCTTCTACAATTTCTGTCGTCCGCATCAGACTCACAAAGGGCCATCCCCCGCCATGGCAGCGGGGCTGGCCGATCATGTTTGGACGATTGCTGAACTGCTAGGTGCGGCGTAAAATTGGCGCGCCAAAGCGGTAACTGCTTACGGCAATGATCTCCGCGAAGATGAAACCATTCCTTGCCATCCTCAGATATATCCAAATCGTCATCCGTGCCTGTCATTACAGAAGTTTCCTGATTACTCTCTGCGTAGTACTCCCTCCATCCCTGTGCAGCGCTACTATCATAGTTGCTATTCAAGACGGCGAGTCCGTTTGGGTCGGCACTGATAGCCTCCTGATTGGTAGTGATGGAGTGAAATTCATCTGCAAAATTCAAACCGGACAAGATTTTTATTGGGCCGTCGCAACCCCGCTCTTTATCGACGAAAATACCGGATTCGATTTCAGGAAAATGGTTCAACAAATTAACCCCGAGGGTGGCCCTACTAACGCCTTGTCCGCATTTATCATTAAATCTAAGTCGCCAATCGCTAAAGAAATCATTGCTGTCAGAGGAAACAATCCTAAATCCTTCGCTTATTTCCTGACCTTCAAACAAATGTTCCAAGTCGTGTTTTTTGGGACTGAAAACGGACAACCCGATTTTGTTTGGGGGGCCTTGAAAACAAATCAGACCGATGGAGTCGTTAACATAATTGGGGANNCCGCAAAAGTCGGGGTCATCAGTACTGGTGTTAATACGACCGCGCAACCGTATCTCGCTGCACACTTCGGCGAGGCAGTCCAGGACCCAGAGGAATTCATTCGAACCAGTATTGCACTTCAGGAAAGCGCAACCCCTAGACTCGTTTTCGGGCCGATTAGCATTGCGAGGGTCAGCCCCAAGGGTTTTACATGGATTGAAAAAGGCGAGTGCCAATAGCGCCAAGAAAGCGAGCTTTTTTAGGCTCAACGTACAATTCCGACACCACCGGAAATCGCGGTTTTTTCGGGCAACACAGTCATCAGCCCACCACCAGAAATTCGCTGTAATATCCCTGGGGTAAAGAATTTAATGGTCAAAATCAGCGAAACAAAGGGGTTAGCTGATTTTGGTCGAGCCGAACCTAATTGTTGTCACTGCTTGCGTAGGCATGATCGGAGGATTGGGCTGTGGATGACAAGGTCGGATGTCACAAGGAATGAATCGAGCGAGAAGGCTCTTCACTACGTCAGGGATGCTCACTGGATGGAGGATGAATCGCAGCGCTGAAAGCGCTGCGCCACCCAAAGGCTGCATAATACGACCGCAGTGCATGCTCCGCAGACCGACTATCTCCACCGCCGAGCTCAGCTTGATTTGCCTTAGAAGACTTCCAAAAGAACCTCTGATTCGGCGCGGTTTCCGTTGTGTTTAGGATGTCTTCGCGCTACCATCACATTGCTCTCGCGATTTTCCCGCCTCTTCCTTCCCTCACCCGTAAAGTGCCCAATTGCTGCATTGTGTGTGCAACCCAGAGCGTTCGACTGTAAGGTCATACAATATATGGTGTTATATTGCTTGACCCCGGCCCTATTTGACCGTTACAGTTGGTTAATTTTGTGGTCGCCTTTCCAGCCGGGACGGCCTTTGGGTTCCACGTGCATCTTAACTTGACGTTGTTTGGTGTTGAAGTATCCGCCTGGTAAACACCTCCGGCGGGAGAGTAAGAGGCGCGTTCGACGCGGAACGGCAGCGGAAGCTGCCGACCTAAACGCAGTATTTGCCGCAGCAATGAACGCTGCGCCACCCAAAGTCTGGGACCAGTTCGAGTTCAACGGCTAGGTTCAACGAAGGAGTTTACGTTGCTTAAACTGAAGCGGCTACAAATTCTCGGTTTCAAATCATTCTGCGATCGCACCGACCTCAAGTTTCATGGGGATGGGGTCGCGGCCATCATCGGACCCAACGGCTGTGGAAAGTCCAACATAGCCGATGCCATTTCATGGGTGCTTGGCGAGCAATCGGCGAAGACTTTGCGCGGATCGAGGATGGAAGATGTGATCTTTGCGGGGACGCGGGACCGCAAGCCGACGGGGATGGCGGAGGTGTCGCTGACGCTGATCGATCCTCAGGAGTATCTCGAGGAGGACGCGAATGCGCCGACCGAGATCGACATTCAGGACGACCTGCCGCTGAATGCAGCGTCTTCGCGATACGCGGAGAACTGGGACGAGGAGGCGATTCGCTCGCGCGCGGCCGCCGAAACCGAGAGCGCGATGGAAGAAGCGCAGCCGGGCAGGACTGAAGAAGTGGAAGTGCCGCGGTCGAAGATCGACACGATTGCTATTGCTTTTCCCGACGATGAGCCGGTGTTCGCGTTGCCGGTGCATAACGTGGTGCCGAATGCGACGTCCGCGGCGGTGAGCGGCGCGCCGCATGTGGTGCTGAAAATTCGGCGGCGCAAATTCAATCAGCAGCAGTTTCATGCAGGGGAGATTGTAGTAACGCGGCGGCTGTTTCGTTCCGGCGACAGCGAATATCTGCTGAACGGTAAACTCTGCCGCCTCCGCGACATCCAGGAATTGTTCATGGGCACCGGCCTTGGCCCGGAGTCCTACGCTCTCATCGAGCAGGGGCGCATCGGTCAGATTCTGAGCAGCCGTCCCACCGACCGCCGCGCAATTCTCGAAGAAGCCGCGGGAATCACGAAATTCAAAACCAAGAAGCGCCTAGCCGAGGCTCGCCTCGAAGACGCCAAGCTGAACCTCTCCCGCATCAACGACATCTTCGACGAAGTCACGCGCCAGATGAATTCGCTGAAGCGCCAAGCCTCCAAAGCTGAGCGCTATGCGCGCCTGCGCGAAGAAATGCGCGCCAAGCTGCACCTGGTTCTGGCCAGCCGGTTCGCCGCCATCGAGCAGGAGAGCGCCGAACTCGACGCGCAGCTCAATGCCCTCACCGAAAAGATGCAGCAGCATACCGAGGCCGTGCAGCTACTCGAAGCCGAACACGCCGAACGCACGCAACGTGGCTATACCATCGACGCCGAACTGCGCGACAACCGTGACCGCATCAGCCAGACCGCCCTCGAAATCGACCGCGCCCACGCCCGACGGCGCCACAACGAAGAGCGCTGCGCCGAGTTGCTGGTTACGGTCGCCTCCCACGAGGCCGAATTGGCACAGGCTCGTCACCGCCTCACCGCCCTCGAATCCGAACGCGAATCCAACCGTCAGATTCTCGAATCCGCCGCTGCCGACCTGGGCGCCGCGCAAAGCTCTCTCGCCCTCTGCCAGCAGGACGCCGCTGCCGCC
>PLUJ01000198.1 GCA_003165455.1 Acidobacteriaceae bacterium
GCGAGTTGGAATCTTCGCGCAAAGCGGGCAAAGGCTCGGGATCGACCAATGCAAAAGGCGCAGCGAAGCCCGGACGCGGGCGGCGAGAGCTCTGGCCGTTATTGCCATTTCCGGCCAACGCGGCGCGATAGCTATGATCCATGGGAGCGGTGTAAATACCGTCCTGATTGTGGCGTGACTGGCTGGGTCCGGCGGGACGAGGCCCGCGAGCATTATTGGGCCGGCGTCCGCGACGCCTACGGCCTCGACCTCCGCCTCCGGAGGGNNTCCTGCGTTCATAGTCCTCTCATCGCTGCTGGGCCGGCTTCATACCGGTGCAGAATTACAATTTACGTTTTCAAAACCCCAAGATCCCGTTCTTGCCATTTCAGGTTCCAACTTGGTTGCCTGTTCCTGACCGAAGTTGGCTCGCTGGCATCTATGCGGAGGCCGAAGGTTCTGCCTGATTCGCGAATGCTCTTAACCCGGCTACACGAAGGGGTGAGCCTGGATTCTGCGCACGAAACTGCGGGCTGGGCCGGAACAATCGTTACCAACGGTTATCTGGTAAAACAAAATTCGAATTGGCGAAATATATTAGTCGCGTAATCGGTTATCCGTTGTCGGATCCGTCGCGTCACCGGGAACCGCCTGGGACGCGGAAGGCCTACGCGGGAACGAGGCCAATGAGAACAATTAAATGGTACTCGTGAACCAGCTACCGCGCAAGGGGCAAAGTGGTCCGCTTTTGCACAAGCGTAACTACCGCTTCCCGCTGAACCGGGCCCACCGATCAAAGTTGCCTACAGACGAGATTCCAAAGCGTGCCCCCATACTCGCGCGGCCTTTACGCTCCGCTCGAAACTTCCCTTGCCCATTGTTGCGCCTGCCAATAAGAGGCGGCAACAGCATCGCCGTCGATGTGGATGCTGCCACAGATGCTGCGGGAGGCTTCCCACTCGCCGCTTTCATGGGCCAGCATCAGTTGGTAAACGGGCCGAAGCACGCTGGGCTCGCCGCGGAGGACGGCCTTGGTTTCCAAATCCAACGGAATTTTCTCCATAATGTCCGACATGGGCATTTCCAGAATGACATCGAGCATGGAGAGCAATCCCAGCAAGAACAGGTCCGACTCGCCGTGCCGCACCAGAGGCGAGAGCAATTCTCCAAAGCGGGCCCGTACCAGCGCGCAGAGCACCAGATCGCTGCTTTTGTCCTGCGCCGCGCCCACGGTGGCGATCAGACGCACCCAACGGCGCACCTCGCGGTCCCCAAGAATTGCCAGTGCGTGGCGCACCGAATGAATCTCACTCTTGAATCCGAATCTCGCCGAGTTCATGTAGCGCAGCAAACGGTAGCAGATTGAAGCCTCGGTCTTGACTAACTTCTCCAATTCGGCCACATCGAGATCGGGACGAGAAACCGCCTGCAGCATTCGGATGTAGTTCAGAGAGTTCGCCGGGACGTCATGAGTTGTCATCATTTCCGGGCGGCGTAAGAAATACCCCTGGAAATAGACGAACCCCTGCTCTTTGGCGGCCAGGAATTCCGCGTGGTTCTCCACTTTTTCAGCCAGCATACGGCAACGCCACGGGCCATGCTTTTTTATCAAGGCCGCCCGCTGCACGACGGTAGTGAGCTTCAGGTCGACTTTGAGGATGTCCGCCATTTCAGCCAACGGCTCGCGGGGGTCATCGCTCACATAGTCATCCAGAGCGATTAAGTAGCCCGCTTCTTTCAACCGTTGGCAGGCACTTACCACCTCGGCATCGACGGGAACGCTCTCGAGGACCTCGACGACAGTCGAATGGGAGGGCAACAGCGTTACGAGGCCGCCGATCAAGGTGTCGCGGGTGCAGTTGAGAAAGGCGCGGCGGCCATCGCAGAGAACGTCAAGACCCACCAGAATAGAACTGTCTACGGTGGATCGCGAAGCCATGTTGGAGTCCACGTCGTGAAAAACGTTCTCCACGTCGTCACGAAAAAGTAATTCATAGCCGAAGACTTTTTCGTCGCGATCGAAAATGGGCTGGCGAGCCACGTAACGTAGCTTGATGCCCTTGGGGCCTTCGATGGCTGGGGCGGGCGCAGAGGATTTCGACACAATAAAGGACATCGGCAGCGGACGGAAAAACTCCAGAACCTTTGAAAGCGCATCAGCCGACAGGGACTTAAATCAGCCAGAATCGGGCCCCGCTGCGAGGCTTTTTCCCGCTCAATTCTGGGTAGTGGTGCAGTTTGCCGCCAAACTGCGCCACTACCAATTGCAGAAATTACTGGGTAACGGTGAGATTAATGGTAAGGGTTCCGGTAAGCGGGTTCGCTCCTCCGGTAGTGGCATTCACTACCACTTTGTAAGTGCCGGCAGGTGTTCCGGGATTACTTTGGCTGGCATTGCTGCCTCCGCCGCCGCACGAACCCAGCCACAAGGTGGAGAATCCGAGAATCACGATCAGCCCGAGAAGACGCACACCTCGCGTCCGCGATCCCGCCGCGATCACGATTCCAAACATTCCTGGCAGCAACAGAGCATAGAAGATGCGACTACCGCGTCCTAGCGGACTTCGCAATTGCGAGGTAGGAGGCGTGGTCACAATGTTTAGAGTCAAGTTGCTCGCACTCACCGCCTGACCGCTCGTCGGACTGAAGGTGCATTGTGCTTCAGTCGGCAAACTGCTTTGTACACACGAGTAGCTCAGCGGCAGCGTGCTTGGAGTGAACTGGGACGGTGAACCCGTTCCGGCTACCGTAAGCCCAACACTTGCCGTTGCTCCAGCGGTGACGGAAAAGGTAGAAGCGCCGTTCGTCGCTGCGAGGCTGAACGCCTGATTCGTCCTGCTTACCGCGAGGGTGACTGCCGGGGTAGCAGTCGTGTTGGGCGAGTTCGTCGGAGTAATGGTGATGGACGGACTGGCCGGCACGGTCATGTTCGCGAGAGTGGTAACCGTAACCTGGGTCGTCACCGGATCCGTGCCGTCAAAGTTGACCGAGATCGGATTGAAGCTACAAGTCGCCCCCGTGGGCAACCCTGAACAGCTACTCGGGCTGAAGTTCACGACCATGCCAGTGGAACGAGCGATTGCCGTGAGCGTAACCGTGGCTGTGGCGGATTGTCCCGCATGGACCGAAGCGGGGCTGAACGCGCCAAGCGATATCTGGAAGTCGGGGACTAAGGTCGCCTCCCAGGCAACAGCTAGAGCATTTGCGTCGACGGAACCAAGACCGGTGACAAGGTTGTAGCCGGTGGTAGCGTCAAAGTTGGAAGCACTGAAGCCAATGATGCCGGGAGTCGCTCCCGTGCTCGGGCAAATGACATCGGCGGGTTGGCCCGCAGGGTCTCCTTCTTGGCAATAAACGTTGCTGTCTCCGCTCTTAACCTGATGAAAAGCGCCATTCGAGGGGCTGGCGGCCAGGCCGTATAAAGTTGGATTGATGTTCCCAAGCGCGGAGGTCCCGAGATACTGGTTCAGCAATGTAACCATGCCGGCGAAAACTGGAGTGGAAACGGAAGTTCCTCCAAAAATTGAGACGTAAGTGTCCACGGCGGTTGTGATCCCAGACGCGTCTCCCGGGCTGCAGGTACTGGTTGTACTTGTGCTGTTGGTAACAACCTCCTCTTGAGGCGTGCAAACGATGTAGCCAGGATAATTGGGCGAGGCTAGTAGCGAAACATCCGGCACAAAACGGTAGGTACTCTGAGGGCTTCCAAGGTTAGGAATTGTTAACGAGGCCTGCCAGGGAGGCCTCGTAAAACCAGCCTGGCACAATCCTCCACTCATGGTGGCGCAGTTGCTCACGCCGCCGCCTCCCTCCGAAATCCAATAATCCTGCTGGAAGGTCTGGGCCGAAGTCACCGCAACACCGGGGTGTGGATCACAAAAACCTCCGGATGGGCCAGGATCAGCCAAGCAAGAGGCACCGATCGCTTCATCGTCGTTCCAGGAAACCTCTTGTCCGATGAGTGTGGCGAGAGCGGAGCCCCCATCACTTTCATTGGTCGATCCCCAATATGTGCTGTCGTAGTCGGAAGACGGGATAGAAGTGCCGCCAACTCCGGTCACTTGAGGGCTGCTTGCTGGATAGCTCACTGCCAAACCGCCTTGGGCTGGGCTGTATGGGCGAGCAGGAAGAGTACCACTGCTGCTGGTGCCGGGAGGATTGTAGTCGCACTCTGCCGATCCGGTATCTCCGGCGGCTATCACCAGAGTGATCCCGTAAGCACTCGCTGGCTGAAGCTCGTTTTCGAATGTCCCGTCTTCTTCGCATGCTCCATAACTCATACTGATAACGGGAGCTTCATTATTGTCGATCGCGTATTCAAGAGCATCGATCACGCCACCGCTCGTCTGATTGGAACTGATGGGAGCATTTACATAAATGATTTGTGCGCCGGGGGCGATCGCGGCCGACCATTCAAGATCGAGATCCGCTTCGGCAAGATCGCCTACCGAAACTGGCTGGTCCGTGCCCACTAACACATACTCGAAATTCGACGTATTGCAACTCGAGATCAAGCCTGAGGCTGTGGTGCATGTGAAGGATGGCAGACCAAAGCCGGAACGGAAATCCGCGAGATCGGCGTAATAAACATCTGTCTGGCCAATAATTGCGAGTTTCTCGCCCGTTCCATCGATTGGGGTCGCTGCGTTATATAAGGGAGAGAGATCGTAAATCGTGGCGATGTCGCCCGGGGCAATAAAGTAAGGGGTAGAATCNNGAATTGATCCGGTGTAGGTGGGATGAGGACCATGATTAGGCCCGCTCACGGCCCTCTGATACATCGGCTTCGGGCGGAAATCTGTAAGGCCACGGATTGTCGTCACTATGCCACTGAGAGCCGCCGGAACCGATAGCAAAGTAGAATTCGCAATGTGCTTCTCGCCGTTTACGCTGTAGCGATGCATTTCGGTCTTAAAAGCACTTTCCACTTGGATGGCTGTACCGTTGAAAACTATTGAATTCCGCGCGCGCGCCGTTCTGAGGACGGTAAATCCCTGGCCCTCTAACCAGTCGGTGATTTTATCGACGTCACCCTGGCTGAGCCCGAAGCGATCTGCATATTGCTCCGGCGTGAGCCACTTGTGAAAATTAGGGGAAGAATGATCTTGCAGTTGCGCGAGGAACTGGTTCAGCGTGGCCTGCTGTGCCGAGGTCGGCGAAATGCCAAGTGTAACGTAGCCAAATTTCCACGAGGAGTCGAGGGGCCCCTGGTCAAATTGCGGTAGGGCCATGCGGTGCAAGCTGCCATTCAGCGCGACCATCTGGCTGGAATCGACGGGAGCGGTAATGCGATTGGGCTGGGCGGCGAAACATAGAGATGAGGCTAGAAGCGGCAGGACAAACTTCCAGGGACGCATGAATGACTCCGTCTGCAATTTGTTTAGCTGTCTGTGGTTTCTTAGCTTATACGGCTTTCTTACACTCTGATCAAGCGCAGCGAGTACAAGTTGTATGCTTACAGTAAATTTACAAACCCGGGACAACGAAGTTAGTCGCGCGATCACGGAAGTAATCAACTCTGCAAACAGGCGAGGGGTGCGCTGCGAAAACCCGCCTAGCCTCGCGCTTTGCTATCGAACCGGCGATCCCGGGCAAACTTGCACAATCCGGCCGCCATGCAGCTGCATCCAAAGCTTCAGTTTAATGTGAAGCTTAAAACGTCTTCCCGAGGTGACCATGCGACCCACAGCCAAGATGTGTACTTTTACTATGGCAATTCTGCTCCCCGCGGCCCTTCTGTTCGCAGCGGATGTAGATGCCAACTTCCACAATGCGCCCGATTCTGCGCAGTCGATGAAAAATCCTTACACCGGTCAGGCCTCAGCCGCGCAGGCCGGAAAGCAGCTCTACGGGCGGGATTGCGCTTCCTGTCACGGACAGATGGGTAAAGGCACCGGTAACGTGCCGTCGCTGGTCGATGGGAAATTGGATTCCGTGAAGCCCGGGGAAGTCTTCTGGTTTGTCACGCGCGGCGATAAAGAGAACGGAATGCCGTCATGGGCGGCGCTGCCGCCAAACCAGCGCTGGCAGATCGTGACCTATGTGAAGTCAATGGCAACTTCACAAAATTCGCAGCAGGCAAGCGCTCCTGCCGCCGACACCAATACTTCAAAGTTGAGCGCTCCTCCGCCGACACCGCCTTTTACCGACTTCCGCTATGAAAAGCCAGGAACCACCCGCAAAATTACGGTGAATGACCTGCCGCAGCCCTACGCAACCCATTCGGCCGAGAACGGTCCAAAACTGGTGGCGCGGCCTGAGAATGTTTGGCCCATCGCGCCCACCGGCTTCAAAGTGGATTTGTACGCTTCGGGATTGGATAATCCTCGAACCTTACGCACCGCCCCGAACGGGGACATTTTTCTCACGGAAAGCGACCCGGGAACCATCCTGGTCTATCGCGGTCTGGGAAGTGACGGTAAACCTGAAAAATCCGCCACCTTCGTCAGCGGATTGAAACGCCCGTATGGCCTCGCGTTTTATCCTCCTGGGCCCGACCCGCAATATCTGTACGTGGGCAACGAGCGCGAAGTAGTTCGTTTTGCCTATCACAATGGAGATTTGAAGGCGAGTGGTGCGCCGGAACACGTCGCCGATCTGCCTGGCCCGGGTGGCCATTGGACGCGGTCGGTGGTGTTCT
>PLUJ01000219.1 GCA_003165455.1 Acidobacteriaceae bacterium
CCACCACGATTTCAGTGCGAGCTTTCTCATCTTCACTGCACTCGTGAACCTTCACCATTTCATACTTGACGGCGCAATTTGGAAGCTCCGGGATGGCCGCATCGCATCACTGCTGCTTAATTCGCGAGATCGCCTGGCTGGTGTTGTCTCTGAGGCGGGAGGCGGGTTCGCAGCGGCATGGGAGTGGATTTCAGGAAGTACTGCGCGTGCCCATGGTCTACGGGTTGTGGCCGCGTTGCTGCTTCTTGCCTGGGGGACGGTTGACCAGGCGCGGCACTACCTCGCACTTCGCTCGGAAAATTTGGGTGATCTGCAACGAGCCGTGTTGCTTGACTCTTTTGATAGTTCGTTGCAGATGCGTCTGGCGCATCGAGAGCTGGAGGATGGCCATTTGCAAGAAGCGGAAGTTGCTTGGAAGAAGGCGATACAGTCGAATCCAGCCGATCCGGCGCCGCGACAGGCTCTACTGCGCTTTTTGGTGGAGCACAGCCGTTTCGATGAAGCCTTTGACTTGACCGAGGCCTCGCTCAAATACAGCCCGAAAGATGCAAATCTCTTGATGGACCGTGGGCTGCTGGCCCTGCGCCGCGGTCATCCCGATCTGGCAGTGGATAGCTGGAAGCGGGCGATTGCCATCGATCCCGGCCAAGCGCTCGCGCAACTCTATCTTGCGAACGAGTTCGATCACGAAGGCAAGCCAGGGGATGCAGTGGTGCATTACAAAGCATTTCTGGGCAGGATTGCCCAGCAGCCGGCGGCAAAGCGTCCAGAGCCTGAGAAAGTGATTGCGATTGTGCTGCGCATGGCAGATTGCCAGGGGCGCGCGTCGCAGACGGCACAAGCGATTCAGTCTTACCAGTTGGCGGCGAAGATTGCAGCTCAGACCAAACAGATCAAGCTGGAAAGCATAGCCGACGTAAATGAAGCGGCAATTCAAGGGGAAACCGGTAAAACGGATCAGGCGCTTCCGCTTTATCAGCATGCCCTGCAGTTGGATGAATCGATCGGCGACCGGACTTCGAGTGCCGAAGATTGGTTTGCCTACGGCCGTTTTCTGGATGGCGCGGGGTTTCCTGCCCGGCTGGTTTATGCGTGCTTCGTGAAATCCGCAACCCTGGATTCTCTGCCGGATGCCTCCCAACGCCAGTTCCTGGCCGATGCCAGCAAGAAGGCCGAAAAGTTGGTTGGAGCAGAAGCGCGCGCCATCCGTCGCGAACCGGAACCCATCATGCGGGAGGCCCTGGGGCTTCGGCGTTAAAGGAGGCGGCAAAGCATCACGCCTTCCTTCCGGTCAGAAATTCGTTTGTGTGTCTCTGGAACGCACCGACCGAGCATTTCATGAGCTAATTGACACTGCGCCGCTTGTGCTCAACAATTGAATGGACCCCCACAGCAAGGCGGTTAATCCTGGAGGAACTAATGCCGGACGAAGGCGAACAGATACATGTTGAACAGCAGTCGACTACAGGGAAGTGGATTTTGGTTTTCGTCGCGATCGTTTTTGTCGCGGCGGCGGTGTATGGATATGTAACCACCCAACAACACGTCGATAAATTGACGAAGGACTTGAGCGACAGTCAGGCGCAAGTGGCGGAACTGAAGAGCAGAATGCAGACCGCGGAAGCGTCCGAGGATGCGTTGGCTCACCAGGTGGGCCTTACCAAAAAGGAGTTGGCGCAGCGCGCTGCTGAACTTCAGGCGCAACAAAAGGCCACGGAATCCCGCTTGGAGAAAGAATCGACCGAAGAGAAAGAGCAGATTGGCCAGGTAAGCGGGGAAGTGTCCGGGGTAAAGACCGATGTAGGCGGCGTCAAGACAGACGTAGCCTCCACCAAGGCTGATCTGGAAGCCACCAAGGCAAAGCTGCAGAGCGCGGTTGGCGACCTGGGAGTGCAGAGCGGATTGATCGCGAATACTCGCGGCGATCTGGAGGTGCTCAAACATAAGGGTGACCGGAATTATTACGAGTTCACTCTACTCAGGGGCGCGAAGCCGCAGGCGGTAGCTACGGTGAGTCTGCAGCTCAAGAAAACCGATGCGAAGCACGGCAAGTTTACAGTGAATGTGACTTCGGACGACAAGACCATCGAGAAGAGAGATCGCACCGTCGCCGAACCGATTCAGTTTTACGCGGGACGGGAACACTTGCTGTTTGAGTTGGTGGTTTGGACGGTCGAGAAGAATAAAGCTACGGGATATTTGAGCACACCGAAGAGTGCGCCAGTCCCTGTGACGTCCCGTTAAGTCGGAATATTGTTTTGCGGATGACGCAGATTAAGGCCTCGCTTCTCAGCGCACGTTGCCGAGAAGCGAGGCCTTTCAGTTGCCAAAAGATAGACAACGCAGCCGATCTATTTCTCGATTCTTTCAGCGAACGTGACGACCCAGCCCTCGGGGGCCTCGAAGGCGAACTCGCGCATACCGTAGAACTGGTCTTTCATGGGCATGGTGATCTTCACGCCGTGTTGCTGGAGTTTGGCGTGAAGCTCGGCGATGCCTTCCACTTCGATATAGAGAGTGAGGCTGCCGCCGATGGGTTTGGCGCCGAGTTCGGGATATTCTGCGGCGACGGCTGCATGTTCGTTGAAGAAGATCTCGACGGAGCCTGATGTCACCGAGCCGAATACGTAAGGTGTTTGATCGGGAACGGTGAAGCCGAGATCGAAGCCGAGAATGTTGCGGTAGAAGTTAAGGCTGGCTGCAACGTCGCGGACGACTAGATTGGGCGTAAGTTTCTTGAATGTCATTTCTATCTCCTCATTGAATCGTTAACAGGTTGATCCGGTGGGCGTTCACGAATGAAGAGTGGACGCACACGCCGGGTGTGCTCGTAACTCCTCCATCCGCGATCCTTGCGAGGAAGGGGAACGCAGGTAGTTACACTCATTGGACTGCGGGTAGATCGCAGTCGATGATGGTCTCGTCTTCCAAACCACATTTGGCTTACCAGCGTAAGCTTCCGGTTACTTTGCGACCCGCTTATCATAACCGTCGGGCTGTATGTCCCAAGCCATCAGGCACGGAAGTCGGCATGGTGACCCGGACTCGAGAGGGCAAGGATCGCAGCGTGCGACTGAGGCAGTGGAGTGCCGGAGCTACTTGAACCCTCGCCGTGCTCGCGTCGGTCATGACGCTCATTCTCCATCGCACCTCGATGATGGGCGTGATGAAGGTGGTTGGTCATTTCAGTGGAGGCACCGGGATCGCTCTGCTTTTTCTCTTCGGGGTCGTGGCCCTGGTCAATCTCCTCAGCATTCCCGTTACCTTATTCGTCGGCATCGGCTTGCTGTTCACTTCCGCCAGAAAGAATCCGTTCGCCTTATTCTGTGCACTCTTCGCATGCCTCGTGAGTGTCGCGAACCTTCTGTTCTGGTTATTTTATTGCGGCGGGATTCCCGGCACTGCGCAGCGCCCGTTTCCCTGATTCAAGGCGCGCTGTGCCGCGAGGCCCGATTAAACTCATAGTCGGCTACGGAACTCAACTTCGCCATACCGCTCACTTTACGGCGGCGGCTCTCTTGGGGAACATCTCGCCGATGCGTTTGATTTGCGCGCCGACGCCGCGGAGTTTTTCCTCGATGTGTTCATAGCCACGGTCGATGTGGTAAACGCGGTCGATGATGGTTTCGCCATCGGCTACCAGGGCCGCAAGCACGAGCGATGCGGAGGCGCGGAGGTCCGAGGCGAGGACAGCGGCGGCGCTGAGCGGGGTTTTCCCGCGCACGATAGCGCGGCTGCCTTCAATTTTTATGTTCGCGCCCATGCGGACTAATTCCTGCGCGTGCATGAAGCGGTTCTCAAAAATATTTTCCGTGACAATCGACGTGCCTTCGGATTGGGTGACGAGGGCCATGAATTGAGCCTGGCAGTCGGTGGGAAATCCGGGAAATTCTTCCGTGGAAATGTCGGCGGCGGTCAACGGATTGTCGCCCATGACTCGGACGGAATCGCCGTTCGACTTGGTTTTCACGCCAACTTCGTTCAGCTTGGCGATGATCGCGCTGAGATGAGCGGGATCGCATCCGGCGATGTTGAGATCGCCGCCGGTCATGGCGCCGGCAATCAAAAATGTTCCGGCCTCGATACGGTCGGGGATGATGCGGTGCTTGGCACCCTTTAATTTGGAAACTCCCTGCACGCGAATGGTTGCGGTGCCTGCGCCTTCGATCTTCGCTCCCATTTTGTTAAGCAGCACGGCGAGGTCGGCGACTTCGGGTTCGCGGGCGCAGTTCCGCAGGATGGTTTCGCCTTCGGCGAGGGTCGCGGCCATGAGCAGATCTTCGGTGCCGGTGACGGTGATTTTGTCGAAGACAATTTCCGCGCCGCGCAGGCGGATGGCGGTGGCTTCAACGTAGCCGTGGTCTTGCGTGATTTTTGCGCCGAGTTGTTCGAGGCCCTTGATATGCAGGTCGATGGGGCGACTGCCGATGGCGCAGCCTCCGGGGAGCGAAACGCGAGCGCGGCCGCAACGGGCGACGAGCGGTCCGAGGACCAGCGTGGAGGCGCGCATGGTCTTGACCAGTTCGTACGAAGCTTCAGGGCTGGCGAGGTTTTTGCAGTGAATGGTGGTGCGGTGTTGGGCGCGTCCGTAGCCGAGTTCGACCTCTGCACCCATGGCGGCGAGCAGGTTGCGAGTGGTTTGAATGTCGCGCACCTGCGGAACGTTTTCGAGGACGATGGGCTCGTCAGTGAGCAGGGCTGCGGCCATGCAGGGAAGCGCGGCGTTTTTAGCGCCGCTGACGCGAACGGTGCCAAGGAGCGGCTCACCGCCGCGGATTACGAGTTTGTCCATGGAATAAAGGTCTCAGAGTAAGGCTTTATTCTAGCCGCGAAGTTGGGCGGGAGTGGGTAATCGGGAGGGCACGGCCTTGTGGGGATGGAAAATCGCGTCTTCGAATGGCCGGCTATGCGCTTGTCGTCCAATTCTCGATAGACAAACCGCGGACCCGTTTAAACTCTTGGGTATTGTTGGTGACCAGCGTCAGACCCAGGCTGCGGGCGTGGGCAGCGATGAATAGGTCGTTGGCTCCGATCATCGAGCCACGGGCTTTCAGATCGGCGCGAATTTTCGCGTAGTGCGAAGATGCTTCGTCGGGAAAATCCAGAACCTCGACGTAGCGTAGAAAAGCGGCGAGCGCGGCTTCGTCCTGCTTGCGTTTTGGAGACACTTCGACACCGAACAAGAGTTCTGACTTGGTGATGTCCGAGATGCAGACGTCATCGACGGGAACCTTCGCTAGCCGTTTTAGAAGTACGTCATGCGAACGGCGCATGATGTAGGAGCAAGTGTCGGTGTCCAGCATGTAGCGTGGCATCAGGGCTTGCGCTCTTTTTCGCGCTCTTCCTCACGCTCTTGGACGGGCAGGTCGTCGATGTTTTCCATGAAAGAATCGGACGCGGGTGGTGTGTCGGTCAGGTATGTCGTCCAATCCGTGGGGCGCGGGGAGAGGATTATTTCAGCACCTTCTTTGCGGATGTAGACTTCGTCGGTCTTGAACTGGAAGTCTTTGGGCAGACGGACGGCCTGGCTGCGGTTGTTCATGAACAGTTTGGCTTTCCGCTGCCGGGTTGGCATATACAACAGTATATGCCAAGGCAATGAAGTTTTCCAGCATAGAAAAGCAGGTTCCCTTTGACAAGATCAGGGCAAGCTCTCACCGGGCTTGGCGCCCGGTTCGGAATGACGAGCAGTAGTAACGAGGGCCACGTCTTCCTAGAACGTCTTCCGGAAGAGCCAGAACAACATCCCTGAAAGGCACATCGCGACCGGCAGGGTGAGAACCCACGCCAGCGCCAGGTTGCGGACGGTGGACCACTGAATGCCGGAGTGGTTGGCGGCCATGGTGCCGGCGATGCCGGAGGAGAGGACGTGGGTGGTGCTGACGGGGAGTCCAAAGCCGTCGGCGGCCCCGATGGTGGCCATGGCGGTGATTTCGGCGACCGCGCCCTGCGCGTAGGTGAGGTGCTGCTTGCCGATTTTTTCGCCGACCGTGACGACGATGCGTTTCCATCCGACCATGGTTCCGAGGCCCAGAGCCATCGCCACGGCGACCTTTACCCAGAGCGGAATGAAGCGAGTGGAGTGGTCGATGTGCTTTTTGTAGTTGGCGAGGACGGCGTTTTCGCTTGCGGTAAAGGTGGGATCGTGACTTTTTTGCATCAGGCGAATGGCTTCGCTGCAAAGATACATGTCGTTGCGGAANNTTGCGAACCTGATCGTTGGGGACGTTTTTCATCTCTTTGTAGAGAGCGGTTTCATTGCCCACGTCGCTGATCAGGGTGCGCAGGGCGAGCATGGTATTGGGGGTGAAATCCTTGTCGCGGATGTAGGCAGTTACGTCGTCGTGCGCGTCACCGACCGCGGCGTTCGGGCTAACGTATTTGCTGAGGACGTCGGCGGCTTGCGCGGAGACAGCGATGAAATCTTGCGAGTCTTGATACGTGACGGCATGGTTGAGGGCGTAAGCGGTGGGCACGGTGCCGATGAGGATCAGCATGATGAGGCCCATGCCTTTTTGTCCGTCGTTGGAGCCGTGGAAAAAGCTGACGCCAGTGCAGGTGAGGATGAGCAGACAGCGGATGTAGAAGGGGGGCGGTTCGGTGCCTTCGGGAGCTTTGTAGAGTTTGGGATCTTTGATGAGCGCTTTGGCGAGAAGCAGGAGTAATCCTGCGACGCCAAAGCCGACGATGGGTGAGAGCAGGAGCGCCTTGCCGATATTGGCGGCCTGGCTCCAGTCGACACCGCTGGTGCCGCTTCTACCGTTCATAAGTTGGTTGGCGATGCCGACACCGATGACTGAGCCAATCAAAGTATGGGAACTGGAGGCAGGCAAACCGAAATACCAGGTGCCAAGATTCCAGATGATGGCGGCAACGAGCAGGGCGAAGACCATGGCGAATCCGGCTTTGCTGCCGACCTGCAAGATAAGTTCAACGGGCAGTAGCGAGACGATTGCGAAAGCTACCAGGCCGCTGGAAACAAGAACACCGAGAAAATTCCAAAAGCCGGACCAGACCACCGCAACGTGAGGCTCGAGAGAATGAGTGTAGATGACGGTGGCGACGGCATTGGCGGTATCGTGAAATCCGTTGACGAACTCGAAGCCCAGGGCGACCAGTAGGGCGATTCCAAGAAGAACGAATGGCAAAACGGATTCGTTGTGCACGAAGGAAAGATCGTGCAAGAGGCTATGACCGGCGTAGCCAATGCCAATCACAAGTACGACTCCGAAGATCAGCATGCCGATTTTGCCGGGGGATCGTGAAAGTTTCCGATCGAGTACGCTGGGAGTTGCGGTTGCGGTAGCCATAGGTGTCCTCAGATTGGGCGTGTTGGGAAAAACTATACGAAAGAAGTGTTACGGCAGTGTGAATATGATTCGGAAACGAAAAGGGTGCGGTGGACATCGAATGGTTGATTTTAAAGCGGGTACGATTTTTCCCAACCCTGCCCTCGGCGTCGGCAACTAAGTAACACGAATGCCAATCATCACTCTGCAGCCGCGCAAGAGCGTTGCTGCAACAACGGAGGAATTAAGTATGGCAGGCGATATGGAAAAGGATAAGGGACAGAGCGGTCAATCTGGTCAAGGCGAAACCGGCCACGGCCAGAAGACGGGTCAGACCGGACAATCGGGTCAGACCGGACAAACAGGCCAGACCGGACAATCGGGCCAGAGCCAAACCGGACAGAATCCCGGACAAAGCGGTCAGACGGGCCAAAAGGGCAATGTCGATCCTAACAGGAAGAATCCTTCTCAGGAAAACGAGCAGGGCGAAAAGGATGGGCAGCGGCGCGCCTCGTAAGAGTTTTACTAGGCCAGATGTAGAGGGCGGGTTCCGGCCGAAAGGCTGGGACCTTTTCTTTTTTCCGATATTTTTCCCTTGTACCAAGTCTTTCATCGCTTTCGGGGATTCACGAGCAAGCGCTTTGACTCTGAGGCGGAAAATCGTCTGAAGCCTTGTCCGAAACCGTTCACATTCCGATATGCGCTTCGGAGAATGCCACGCATTGTTTACAATAGGAACTTCGTCCGGCTGTGCAGGAAAGTTCTGCACCGGGCTAGGATGCTTTGGAACAGCCAAATCACAAACCCGACGCGCCCCTTCGCGTTTCACCCACCGTCTTTTGGAGGGTGGAGGGGAGCCTGCTTGATCTGACGGTGGTGCAGCCGGTCGCGTTCTTTACATGGAACGCACAAACGTTCTCGGAACGCTTCCGTCGGCGGGGACTGATTTTCCTGATGGCGGCGCTGCGTCCCTTTCTTTATTCGACCAACCGCAAATTTGCGACGCGGGTAGTTCACACGGTATTGCGGGGCGTGACCCGCGACCGGCTGGACCTTTTGGGCGAAGAATACTTCCAGTACAAGTTAAAGCCAAGGTTGAAGGCAATGGGAGTGGAGCGCGTGCAGGAATTGGTACGCGGAGGAGCGGATGTGGTGTTGGTGAGTCAGGGGCTGGATCATGTGATGAAGCCGCTGGCACTGCATCTCGGAGTAAGGCGGATCGTGGCAAACCGGCTGGAGTTTCGCGATGGGATTGCGACGGGGAGGCTGCTGGAACCGGTGATCCGGCCGCGAGGGGCATTCGCACGGATTCGCGAGCAGAGTCCGGATGGACGGCGTGCGCCGAAAACTTTGGCACGCCAACTCGATATTACGGTCGAAGAATTGCGGGCAGCGGTGATTGGATCGGGGCGGGATGCCAGGGCGCCCGAACGTCCCGTTGTGCATTTCGAGGGGAAGCAACAAGAGACGGGATTTTCGGTGCGGCGCGCGTTGGCGGCCAAGCACCTGATGCTGATTGGAGTTACGGGATTTATCGGGAAAGTATGGTTGGCGAATACCCTGATGGACCTGCCGAAGATCGGGCGAGTTTATCTGCTGATCCGCCGGCAGAAATCGAATCCCGCACAACGAAGATTTGAAAAGATCGTGGAAGAATCGCCGGTCTTCGATCCTCTATTTGAAAAATATGGCGCGGGCCTGGGCGAATACCTGCGGGAAAAAGTTGAAGTTATCGAAGGAGACGTGACCGCGCCGGGGCTGGGCCTGAATGCCGAGGCTGGCCGACGCCTGCAGAAGAATTTGGATCTGATTGTGAATAGTTCCGGGCTGACCGATTTCAATCCAGATTTGCGGGATGCGCTGCTGACGAATACGGATGCGGCGATGAACATTCTGGAATTCGTGCGGGGATCGGATCATGCGGGGCTGCTCCATCTCTCAACCTGTTATGTGGCGGGGGAGCGGGACGGAAGAGTGCCGGAAAGAATTATTCCGAATTACACTCCCCACCGCCTGGCCGATTTTGACGCTGAGAAGGAGTGGAAATGGCTGCATGAAGTAATCGCGAAGGCGGAGGCGCAGGCCGAGGGCGCGGAGGTGACGGCCGGATTGAAGTCGCAATCGCTGGCGAAAGAACATGCGGCTAAGGGGTTGCAGGGAGCGGCGCTGGAAAATCAGATCCGCAAGAACCGGATCCGTTGGTTAAAAACTTATCTGACCGAAGAAGGCACCAGGCGCGCGAAGGAATTGGGCTGGCCGAATACATATACGCTGACGAAGAGTCTCGCCGAATCGCTGATCGTGAAGTATGGAGCAGGGTTGCCGATTGCGGTGGTGCGTCCGGCGATTGTTGAAACTTCGGTCGCGAAACCGTTTCCTGGGTGGAATGAAGGCATCAACACGTCGGCGTCTTTATCTTATTTGTTAGGGACGTATTTTCGACAATTGCCGTCGAATGAAAGCAAGCGGCTGGATATTATTCCGGTTGATTCTGTTTGCGCGGGAATGACGCTGATTGCAGCGGCTATCGTAGAACGGCGGCACGATGAGTTGTACCAACTGGCGACCTCGGCGACAAATCCGTGCGACATGGGCCGGTCGATCGAGTTGACGTCGCTGGCGCATCGCAAGCATTACCGGGCACAGGAAGGTTTGGAGTCCTGGCTGAGGCTGCGATTCGATGCGATTCCCGTATCGAAGACGCGATACCAACGGATGTCGGCGCCGGCGCAGAGGGCGATTGTGAAGTCGATTCAGCGAATCATGTCGCCGCTTCCGCTAAAGAAGACTCCGCTGGTAAAGGCGGAGAGAAATCTGGAGCGGCTGGAAAAGTTGATTGAGTTATTCGAGCCTTTCATTCTTTTTAATGAGCATGATTTCGCCGCGGAGAATGTGGAAAAACTGTCGCATGCTCTGGTGGAAGAGGAACAGCAAGAATTTGGATATAAGGCGAGATTGCTCGACTGGTGGGATTACTGGATTAACGTTCACATTCCAGCGTTGCGTAAGTGGACCTATCCGTTGATTGAGGGCAGGCCGCTAGAGGCGCGCCCGGCGCGCAGTTTGCAGAATGACGAGACGGTAAAGACAGGAACGGACGGGAATTGGTGAATGGCAATATTTCTGACAGGATCGACCGGGTACATTGGAGCGCACGTGGCGGCGAATCTGCTCCGGGATGGGGCAGCCCTGAACGTATTGGTGCGGGCACGCGACACCGCTGAGGCGGAAGCCCGCCTGTGGCAGGCCATGCAGTTGCATCTGGACTTTGCGCAGTTTTACGAATACTTGCAGACCCGAGTGCGGGTGTTTCGAGGAGACCTGACCAACCCCGCATTCGGATTGGGACGCGATGAATACGACCGGCTCGTCCATACGACGGATTCGGTAATTCACTGTGCCGCATCGCTGAACCGAAAATCCGAGAAAAGTTGCTTGAATGTGAATCTGCGAGGAACGCTGGAAGTATTAACCCTGGCGCGGCATGCGGAGCATTATCACGGACTGCGGCGATTCAGCCAGGTGAGTACGGTGGCGGTGGCGGGCAAACGGCAAAATGAAATTGTGACGGAGGATCGTTCGATCGAGTGGGAGCGGTCGGATTACGATCCGTATGCGCGAACCAAGAAATTCTGCGAGCACATGATCCGTCAGCTGCTGCCGGAGGTGCCGCGGACGATTTTCCGGCNNAATTCTGCGAGCACATGATGCGCGTGCTCCTGCCGGAAACGCCTAAAACCATCTTTCGTCCCAGTATTGTTCTGGGCGATAGTCGCTACGCTCAGACGACGCAATTCGATATGGTGAAGTCATTTGTATTTCTGGCTGGATTGCCGGTGTTGCCGTTTCGACCAACGGATAAGATCGATATTGTGAACGTAGATTTTGTAGCGGATGCGATTTCGACGCTGCATC